>NZ_JBSXON010000056.1:0-139186 GCF_056859475.1 Halopseudomonas sp. L-58 | reverse complement strand
ATACCTAGACCTAGAAATGCACATCCTTACCCTGAGGATCGCTTCGCGTCACATACCCGAGGCAGGAGCCGTATGCGGTAGTTCCGCACGTACGGATCTGTGCGGGGGGCGGCAGGTAACTGCCGTCCCTACCGCGACCCAAATACCAGCTTTTCCTCTCGCTGTCGTGACACCGTTCATCCTCTGATTTCGTCTGCCTGGTGCTAAACTGCAGCAGTGACACTTGGGAGGGGATATGGGCTTATACGATCGTTATGTTCTACCAAGATTGATCGATACCGCCTGCGGCATGGGGGATGTTATGGCACGGCGCGCGCGACTGGTGCCCCGAGCGCACGGCGAGGTGCTGGAGATCGGCATCGGTACCGGGCTAAATCTGCGCTACTACGACCCGGCCAGGGTTACGCGACTTATTGGTGTGGACCCGGCCGCACAGATGCAGGCGTTGGCGCAGCGACGCAGCGCTGACGTGGATTTCCCTGTCGACATGGTCGCTGTCGATGTACGGGGAATACACGCCGATGACCGTTGCTTCGACACTATCGTCATGACCTTCACGCTCTGCAGTATTGCCGATCCCTTGCCCGCGTTGCGGGAAATGCACCGCGTACTACGTGATGGTGGAAAACTGTTGTTTTGTGAACACGGTTTGGCTCCTGAGCCCGGTGTTCAGCGGTGGCAGCATCGTCTTACACCATGGTGGAAACCCTGGGCAGGCGGTTGTCATCTTGATAGGAATATCCCGGCATTGATACGTGACGCCGGGTTTTCAATCGAGGAAATGGGTGCCGGTTACATCAAGGGACCGCGGCCGATGACGTTCATATATGAAGGGGTCGCAAATAAGGATTGATAGACAGTTCAGTGACAACAAAAAAGCGCCCATGGGCGCTTTTTTGTTGTGGCATTTTCAAGGGCAATGCTCAGGCGCGTCCCCATTCCAGGTCCTGCAGGTGACGCCACATCAGCTTGCCTGTTGGTGACTTGGGGATGCTGTCGGCAAAAGAGACCATTTGTGGGCATTTGTACGCTGCCATATTCTCATGGCACCAACTGATGATGTCCTGCTCGCTGGTGTTTTCCTTGCCAGCCGCGAGTACCACGATGGCCTTGACTGTCTCCCCTCGGCGCTCGTGCGGCGCAGAGATGACACAGACTTCCTGGATTGCCGGATGGGCGTACATCAAGGATTCGACTTCCGCAGGCCATACCTTGAAGCCGGATGCGTTAATCATGCGTTTGACGCGGTCAACTAGGAAGAAGTAACCCTCTTCGTCGTAGTAACCCAGATCACCGGAGCGGAAGAAGCGATGACCGTCGAGTTCAATAAACGCCTCTTCGGTAGCGTCGGGGCGGTTCCAGTAGCCTTGGAATATCTGCTCTCCGCGCATGATGATCTCCCCGGTGACACCAGGCTCCACTTCCTTTAGCGTTTCCACGTCAATGACGCGTGAGTCGACACCGATGAAGGGAATGCCCAGGCACTGTGGCTTGCACGCCAACGGCGGGTTGACGTGCGTAGCAGCGATTGTTTCGGACAGGCCGTAACCTTCCATGTAGGTAAGGCCGGTTTTCTCTTTGAGTTTGGCCGCCACGGCTGCCGGCATGGCTGCACCACCACCACCAATGCCGGTGAGCGAGCTAATGTCGTACTTGTCGATATCAGGGTCAGACAGCATGTCGACGACCATGGTCGAGATGTTGCGCCAGGTATTGATCTTCAGTCGCTCGATCAGGGTGGCAGCGACCTTGCGGTCCCAGCGCGTCATGACAACCAGTGTGCCGCCGGCATACAGCGTCGAATTCATGCATGATTGCATGCCGGTCACATGGAACATCGGTACCGATACCAGGTGAATGCAGCTGTGCTGGGTGTTGACCCAGGCCGCACCATAAACGGTGGTGGCCATGACACTGTGATGGGTGTGCACGCAGCCCTTGGGGTTGCCGGTTGTGCCGGAACTGTAGGGAATGACGCACAGGTCCTGTGGCCCTGCTGTCAGTGGGCCGGGCTGCAGGCTTGCATTGAGCGCATCCTGCCATCGGGTTACACCTTCTTCGCCTGTAGCGGCCGCCGCCGGTTCTGCAACAGCTTCGGGCAGCGGCAGGTCAGTTGGCTTCCTGACGTACTCGCTGTAGGCGCTGACAATCACCTCGCGCAGACTGCTGTTGCCAATATGTGGCGCAACGAACTCGCTGAGTTCCTGGCCACACAGTGCGACCGGCGCCTGCGTGTCTTCGATCAGATAGGCCAGTTCGGCAGTACGGTTCATCGGATTGACGGGTACGACCACCGCGTTTGCCCGCAGGATGGCGAAAAACCCAATGATGTACTGTGGGCTGTTCTGCATATAGAGCAGCACCCGATCGCCAGCCTGCACGCCGGCCTTTTGCAGGTAACCGGCCAGGCGTTCGGTCTCGTCCTGAAGTTCGCGGTAGCTGATGTCGGTGCCGTAGTAATGAATGGCAGGGTGTTGCGGATAGCGCAGTGCCGAGACGGTGATGTTGTGATACAGGTTGGTTGCGGGTAGCTCCAGCTTGCGGGGTACCTGCTCCGGCCATACTGCAAAATGACGATCAAACATGCATCCAGTCTCCTGTTATTGTCGGTGCGTTATCCCGGGGAGCGCACCGACTGTTGTATTTGGGCATGTTCGCAGCATAGGTGGCGGCGGGTCCAAGGGGAATCAAACTGCACTCTCGTGTTAGCAGGCAATAAACAGCGCTTAGTCGGCGTCCCGCCGATGGGTGTGGATCGGGTATAGTTAGCGACTAAGGGTAACGCGATGACGTGACCACGGGAGAGGGCTGCAGGTATGACACAGAATCAGGTAATCATCTTCGATACCACACTGCGTGACGGGGAGCAGAGCCCCGGCGCGTCCATGACCAAGGACGAGAAGCTGCGCATTGCTCGTGCGCTGGAGAAGCTGCGCGTCGATGTCATCGAGGCCGGTTTTGCAATCGCGAGTCCCGGTGACTTTGAGGCGGTCAAACTGATCGCCGATACCATTCAGGACAGTGTCGTGTGCAGTCTGTCCCGAGCCATGGATGCCGATATCGACCGTGCGGCCGAGGCGCTGGCCGGCGCCAATGCAGGTCGTATCCATACCTTTATCGCTACCAGTCCGATTCACATGCAGCACAAGCTGCGTCTGCCGCCGGATCAGGTGGTTGAGCAGGCGGTGCGTGCGGTCAAGCGTGCGCGCAATCTCTGCCCGGATGTCGAGTTTTCCTGCGAGGATGCGGGTCGCTCGGAGATCGACTTCCTCTGCCGCATCATCGAGGCCGCCATCGACGCCGGCGCGCGCACCATCAATATCCCCGATACGGTTGGCTACGCCATCCCGCATCAGTTTGCCGACACTATCCGTCAGATCATTACCCGGGTGCCGAACGCCGACAAGGCGATCTTCTCTGTTCATTGTCACAATGATCTTGGCCTTGCGGTGGCCAACTCGCTGGCGGCGGTAACCGCGGGCGCGCGCCAGGTCGAATGCACCATCAACGGTCTTGGCGAGCGGGCCGGCAACGCTGCGCTGGAAGAGATCGTCATGGCGATCAAGACCCGTAAGGACCTGCTTAACGTTGAGACCCGCATCCAAACCGAGAACATCCTTGCGGCGTCGCGTCTGGTTTCGGGTATTACCGGCTTTCCGGTGCAGCCGAACAAGGCAATCGTAGGTGCCAACGCCTTTGCCCATGAGTCCGGCATCCATCAGGACGGGGTACTCAAGCATCGGGAAACCTACGAAATCATGAGTGCCCAGTCGGTTGGCTGGCATACCAACAAATTGTCACTTGGCAAATTGTCAGGCCGTAACGCGTTCCGTTCACGGCTTGAGGAGCTGGGTATTGAACTCAGTGGCGAGGCGCTGAACGCGGCTTTCGCCCGGTTCAAGCAACTGGCCGATCGCAAGCACGAAATCTTCGACGAAGATCTGCAGGCCCTGGTAACCGATACCCTGACCGAAGTGGAAGAGCACATTCGCCTGGTCCACCTGGAGGTTACCTCATGCATGGGCGAGATTCCGGTTGCGACGGTGCAGCTGACCGTGGATGGCGTAGAGAAGACCTCAAGTGCAGAAGGCTCCGGGCCGGTGGATGCGACGTTCAAGGCGATTGAGCAGATTGTCGGGTCGCAAGCCAGCCTGCAGCTGTATTCGGTTAATGCGATTACCCAGGGTACCGACTCTCAGGGCGAGGTAACGGTGCGGCTTGAAAAGGCCGGGCGAATCGTCAACGGTAACGGTGCTGACACTGATATCGTGGTCGCGTCGGCCAAGGCGTATATCAATGCGCTGAATCTCATGCGCGAAGGCGCTTACCGGGCTCATCCGCAAGCGGCAGACGTTTGATGTACGAAGCGACTCGCCTCGCTTACCTGGAGGCTCTGGGCGTTACCAACTGGATGCCGCGCAAACCGCTTGCGGCGGTGCCCGCGCGTGCGCCTGCACTGCTGCTGCCGGAGCCAGAGGTGTCCGCGGCGGAGGCTGAGGCTGCGCCTGCCGGGCAAAGCATCGCAGCGCCGCGCGTTGAGGTGCCAAGGCCAGTCAAACCGACAGTCGCGCCAGCTCCTGTTCCTGCTCCGCCGGCGCCGGTCCCCGAGCCGGTGAAAAAAGGCCCCGCGGCGGAGCCGGTCGCAGCGTTCTACCTGCAGCTCTGGCAATCCGGTCCGTGCATGTTGCTGATTGAAACACCCGAGCCAGGGCTGGAAAGCGCGATGCCCGGCTTTATCCTGATGCAGGACATTTTGCGTGCGGTGCAACTCCCGGACCGTCCGACACTGGTCGCTGATTTTCGCTGGCCGCTCAACCGTAACCCGCAGCTGGACCGCAGTGCTGCTGCGGCTAATCGCGGGTTGCTGGCCTTCTTGCAGGCTCGGCTGGAGTCACAGCAGATCGTTTCGGTCGGCTGCTTTGGTGTTATGAATACCCTGCTTGTTGAAACCGATCTGACCCAGGCTGATGCGTTGCTCGGCTGCGAAGAATCTGTCGACGGCTTGCCGCCCGTGTGGTTTGCGCCCAGCCTCGACAGCCTGCTCAAGCGCCCGCAGGAAAAAGCGGCGTTGTGGACGTTGTTACGCCGTGTGCGATCGCGCTGGCAGGAGAAGTCATGAGTACGTTGTCCTTTCGCCGCATGCAGGAGTCGGATCTGGATGCGGTGCTGGCGGTCGAGTTTGCCGCATTCAGTCATCCCTGGACACGCGGCATTTTTTTGGATTGCATCCGTTCGGGGCATGAGTGCTGGCTCGCCTTCAGCGGACAGCAGCAGGTCGGGCACGGCGTACTCTCGGCTGCTGCCGGCGAGTCGCATTTGCTCAACATTACCATCAAGCCCGAGAGTCAGGGCAACGGCTATGGTCTGGCGTTGCTTGATCACTTGATGCAGCAGGCCAAGGCGCGTGATGCCGAGGTTACGTTCCTCGAAGTGCGCGAATCCAACCAGAGTGCAGCGCGACTATACGAGCGTTACGGCTTTAACGAAATTGGTCGGCGCAAGAACTACTACCCGGCAGTGGGTGGGCGCGAAGACGCGCTGGTCATGGCCTGCTCGCTGATCGACTGAGCCCATGTCCAACGCACGTCGTAACGGCGCCATTGTCGGCCTGGTGATCTGCACGCTGGCTTGGGCGGGCAATGCATTGGTTGCAAGGGCCACTGCCGGTATGTTGCCGCCGATCGGCTTGTCCTTCTGGCGCTGGTTGACCGCGCTGCTGTTGTTGCTGCCATTCACCTTGCCGAGCCTGTATCGGCACCGCGATCTGCTCTCAGTGCATTGGAAACAGATCGCGATACTTGCGGCGCTGAGTATCTCCTCCTACAACACTCTCCTGTACCTGGCCGCGCAAAGCACCACCGCGATCAACATTACGCTGGTCAACACCGGCTTGCCGGTCGCTGCCTTTATCTGGTCTGTCGTATTACTGCGGCAGTGGCCGACACGGCTGACGCTGCTTGGCACATTACTGTCATTTCTCGGCTTGTTGCTGATTCTCAGCGCTGGCAAGCCATGGCAATTGCTGCAGATTGGCTTTAATCGGGGCGACCTGATAATGGTGCTGGCGGTGCTTGCCTGGGGCCTGTACTCGGTTCTGCTGCGGCGCTGGCCGGTTCCGGTGCCAGGGTTTACCTTGCTGGCGGCCATGCTGCTGTGCGGTGTACCACTGCTGTTGCCGTTCTATCTATGGGAGTTGAACGCGCACGGTAGCATGCCCTGGTCGCCTCAGGCATTCGGCGCGATTGGCTACACCGCCGTAATGGCGTCGCTGGTTGCCTACTCCGCCTGGAACCATGGCGTGCGCGTACTGGGGCCGGCAACAGCCTCACTGTTTAGTTATCTGATGCCGATATTCGCCTCGCTGCTCGGTATCTTGCTGCTGGGCGAGCAATTGCACGCCTATCACCTGGCTGGCGGTGCGCTGACGTTTGTCGGCCTGTTGCTTGCGACCTGGCAGGGACGGAAAGCCTGATGCAGCTGTGTGTTATTCCCGGTGACGGGATTGGTCACGAGGTCATACCGGTTGCCGTTTCTGCGCTCAGGCGACTGGTGCCCGGTCTGCAGACGCACGCGGCTGATGCTGGATGGGAGTGCTTTCAGCGTAGCGGCTCGTCTGTTCCGGAAGCCACGCTGGAGAGTCTGCGAGCGACCGGTGCCGGGCTGTTTGGCGCTGTCTCATCACCGGCGCGCAAGGTTGCCGGGTATCGCAGCGCCATTCTCACCCTGCGCCAACAGCTCGGCCTGAACTGCAACCTGCGCCCGGTGCGGAGCTGGCCAGTCATCTCGCCCCGCAGCGGTGTCGACATGCTTATTCTGCGGGAGAACAGCGAAGGGCTGTACGTTGGTCGCGAGCACATGGAGAGCGAAGGCATTGCGATTGCCGAGCGACAGATCAGCCGGGCGGCCTGCGAACAGTTCGCTGCGCGAATCGTCGAGGTGGCCGAACAGCGAAGCGCCCACAGGGTGACACTGGCCCACAAGGCCAATGTGCTGCCGCTAACCTGTGGGCTGTTTCGCGACACCTGTCGTCAGGTGCTCGCCGTGCACGGCTGGGAGGCTCAGGTAGACGAGCGACTGGTAGACGTTGCGGCACTGCAGCTGGTCGAGTCGCCGGAAAGCTTTGATGTGCTGGCCACCACCAATCTGTTTGGCGACATCCTGTCCGATCTGGCCTGTCACTGGTCAGGTGGGCTTGGCATGGCGCCGTCGCTCAACTGGGGACAGGGCATTGCCCTTGCCGAACCGGTACACGGCAGCGCACCGGATATCGTCGGAACCGGCCGGGCCAACCCTATTGCGGCCCTGCTGAGCGCGGCCTTACTGTTGAGATATCACTGGCAGCAACCAGAACTGGCCGCGCGACTGGATGCGGCGGTTGAGGGCTTTCTGGTCGAGGCGGGTGCAGTTGATTTTGCTGATCGCACCACAGAGATTATTGCCGACGGGGTGATCAGCAGGCTGTAGGACGACGACAGGCTATACGTGGAAACATAAAAAAAGGCCTAGCCGAAGCTAAGCCTTTGAAAAGGTTGGTGGCTACACCGGGACTTGAACCTGGGACACCAGCATTATGAATGCTGTGCTCTAACCAACTGAGCTATGTAGCCATCCGAGGCGCGCATTATTCATTTCTGCGCAAATGTTGTCAACCCTCTTTCCAAAACTTTTTTATCTGCCTTTTCAATTATTTAACCGACGCCAGTGCGCAGAGCGGATTGTGCTGTTCCGACTCAGTTGCTGTCGAGCTGCATGGGGACGCTGACGTTTTCTTCGCCGCTGTCTTCGGTAATGCTGACGTCGATCTGGAATACCCGTTCTGCCTGCATTCCCGCGCGCTCGGTCAGGTAGCCCTTGATATTGCTGGCTCGGAGCTGGGCCAGTCGACGCAGCATCAGTTGACTGGCTCGCCAGTGCGTGAGCACGGCCTGGCGCAGTCGGGTGGTGCGCTCTTCGGGTTCAAGTTCGGCCCAGTCGGTCGGCGGCTGTTGTTTCAGTTGGGTGCGGTAAATGGCTTCCAGCAGAATTGGCTTGTCCTCGTCTTCGACAACAAGCTCACTGGGGTCGGCGGGCAGTTTCTCGCCGCTGTTCTGCAGAATCTGGTACTGCAGCCGCTGATACTCGGTCTCCAGTCGCTCGGCTGCCAGAGGAGGGCCGTCCTGCTCGATGGCGCTGCGTCCCTGGACTTCGAGAATCAGGGCAGGGCGTTCCTGCAGGGCCTGAGCGAGGGTATCCAGAGCGCTTTGCGCGGTGCCATCGAGCTCGGTGCTGCCGGCCGCGAAGCTGATCTGGCTGATGTCCGCCTGGTCTCCGGATACCAGTCCGGCGATGAATTTGAACGGCGCCTGTGTTGCCCGCAATAGCAGGTTGCGCAGGGTTTGCCAGACCAGCGGCATAACGCTGAATTCGGGGTTGTTGAGATCGCCCGATACCGGGATCGACAGGTCAATGTTGCCCTTGGTGTCCTTCAGCAGGGCCACGGCCAGGCGCACCGGCAGGTCGACGGCGTCCGGGCTGTCGACTTTCTCTCCCAGTTGCAGGCCCTCCAGGAGCAGTTTGTTCTGGGCATTCAGCTGTCCTTGCTGGATGCGGTATTCCAGGTCCAGGTTCATGCGCCCCTTGCGGATGCGGTAGCCGGCGAACTTGCCGGAGTAGGGGGTCAGGGTCGTCAGCTCGACGTTGCGGAAGCGGGTAGCGATATCCAGGCTGTTGAGCGGATCAAAGGGTGTGAGCCCGCCCTTGATGGTGACGGGCGCATAGCGGTCTACGCGGCCGCTGATATCGACATTGGCAACCAGCGGACGCTGATTGTCGATGGTGCTGATCCGGCCGTTCAGCTGGCCCATTGCGGTGGCAAAGTTGGGGGTAAGGCTGAAGTCGGCAAAGTTGGCGGAGCCGTCATGGATATCGATACCGCCAATGCGCAGTGCCATTGGCGGCTTGTCGCTGGCCGGCGTGCTGGGTTCCGGCTGGCCGGGTTGCTTGACGATCAGGTCGCTGAAGTTGGTGGTCAGGTTCTCGTTGACGATGAAACGCACGTAGGGGCGTTGCAGGCTGATGCGTTCGATGCTCAGGCTGTCGCTCCGGTAGTTGATGCCGGTGACCTGCAGCTGTTGCCATTTCAGCAGATCCCGCTTGCGGTCAGAGTCCACCACATGCAGTTGGCTGACGCTGGCCTCGCCGGTGATGGCCAGGTCAAGGGGAGCGGTGCCCCGCAGCTGCAGCTTCAGGTCGCCATCCATCAGGCCGCTGCGCAACTGTATATCCACCAGTGGTTCCACGTAGGCGCGGGCGAGCTGGAGGTTGATATCTCGGCTGGCAATGTCGAGGTTGGCTGACAGCGGACGCAGATTTACCTCGCCGGCGGCACTCAGGTTGCCGTCGCCGTTCACGCCAGTCTGCAATTGGAGCCTGAAAGGTGTTGAGGCTGCGCTGTCAAAGTCGCTGATGCTGATGTTGAGCGGCGCGAGCTCCAGATTGACGTCGGTATCGGGCAGGCGGTCCTGCAGGTGCAGCTGGTAGCCGCTGAGGTCTGCCTGGGCAACCTGTAACTGCCATGCCGGTTGTGGTGCCTGTTGCGGCCTGGTTGCTTCGGTCTCTGCGTCTTCAGTGCTGGCGGAGGCGGCTGGCGCTGCGTCCTGGTCAGTTGACGGCGCGTCTTCGGTTGCCGGCTTGGGAAGCAGTGCAAGCAGATCAATCTGACCATTTTCCAGACGGGCAGCCCAGGCCTCCAGCCCCTGACTCTGGATGCTGCCAAGGCGGGCCTGGCGGGCCGCGATGTCGAGCGAGCCGTCGTTGATGCTCAATGACGGGACGCGCAGCAGGGGCTTGTCGTTGTGGTCGATGATCAGGCTGTCGAGATCAAGGCGTGCGTTGCTCAGGCGAACATCGGTGTGCTCGGACAGGTCGATGTGATAGTCGGTGCTGGCGCTGATTGCGCCGCTTTGCAGCAATAGCGGCAAGCGCTCATGCACGTAAGGCCAGACGGTCTGCAGTTTGGCAGCGTGCAAGCTGATGCGGCCGCTGGCGCGCAGAGGTGACAGGCTGAGCCGGCCATCCCAATCAAGGGTCGCGCCATAGGGGCCGGAGGCCGTCAGCCTGAGGTTGCCCTGGTTGTCGGGCAGCGTGCTGAGGTTGTGCAGCTCGAGCGAGATGGCGTCATAGGCAAACTCCACGGCCTCGGAGGGGCGCAGATCCTGGAAGTTTGCGCTGTTACTGATCAGTGCAATGCGGTCGACCAGGACCGGGAACGGTTGGGCGTTCGGGTCCTGTTCCCGGGGCTCCGATGCTGGCAGATCAAATAGCTGCAGAAGGTTCAGCCCACCCTCGGCATCAAGGCGGGCATCGACGTATGCGCGCTCCAGTTCAACGTCGGAAAGATGCAGGGCGCCATGCCAGAGGCTGTCGAGCTGCAGGTTGGCGTAGGCACGGCGGAAAGCGATCTGCGGCGCACCAGGCGCACCGATATGCAAATTCCAGAGGGTTGCTTCGAAGCTGAATGGGTTGAACTCGACGCGCTCCAGTTTGGCTGGCACCGTAGCGAACCGATTCAGCTGCTGGTTGGCGACGTGCAGGATGATCGCGGGCAGCAGCAGGGCGCCAATCAGGGTGTAGGCAAACAGGGCCGTCAGCAGTGAAACAAACAGCGTTTTCTTGCGTAAGCGCATGGGATTCTCGCAACAACATGGAGCACTGGGAGTATGGCACGGGAATCGTATGGGTGGGGCGTGAACGGGCTGCGGCTGACTGCATTGGTCTCGGTGTCAGTCCTTTGCACCGAACGAGGGGAGGTTGATCAAACAAAAAAGCCCCGGACGCGGTTGCGTGCGGGGCCTTCGACTGCCGGAGAGGTCAGACGTTGAAACGGAAGTGCATTACGTCGCCATCCTTGACGATGTATTCCTTGCCTTCCAGGCGCCATTTGCCGGCTTCCTTGGCACCGCTTTCGCCGTTGTACTGAATGAAGTCGTTATAGGCGACGACTTCGGCACGGATAAAGCCCTTCTCGAAGTCGGTGTGGATGACGGCGGCGGCCTGCGGTGCGGTGGCGCCGATCTTGACGGTCCAGGCGCGTACTTCCTTCACCCCGGCGGTGAAGTAGGTCTGCAGACCTAGCAGCTCGTAGCCGGCACGGATTACGCGGTTCAGGCCCGGTTCTTCCATGCCCATGGTTTCGAGGAACATCTGCTTTTCCTCGTCGTCATCCAGCTCGGCGATTTCCGCTTCGATCTTGTTGCAGACCGGAACCACGACCGCGCCTTCTTCCGCGGCTATCTCGCGCACCACGTCAAGATGCGGGTTGTTCTCGAAGCCTTCTTCGGAGACGTTGGCGATATACATCACCGGCTTGTTGGTCAGCAGGTGGAAACCCTTGGCCAGCTGGCGCTCTTCCGGGCTGAGGTTTTTCAGCAGCGAGCGGGCGGGCTTGCCTTCTTCAAAGTGCGGAATCAGCTGTTCCAGCAGCGCCTTCTGTGCGACTGCTTCCTTGTCGCCACCCTTGGCGTTGCGGGCAACGCGCTGCAACTGTTTCTCGCAGCTTTCCAGGTCGGCGAAGATCAGTTCCAGATCAATGGTTTCGATGTCGCGGCGCGGGTTGACGCTGTTGGAAACGTGGATGACGTTGTCGTCTTCAAAGCAGCGCACCACGTGGGCGATGGCGTCGGTCTCACGGATGTTGGCCAGGAACTTGTTGCCCAGGCCTTCACCTTTGGAGGCGCCTTCTACCAGGCCGGCGATATCGACGAACTCCATGCTGGTCGGGATGACGCGCTCGGGCTTGACGATGGCGGCCAGGGCGTCCAGGCGGGCATCGGGCATGGGGACCACGCCACTGTTCGGCTCGATGGTGCAGAAGGGGAAGTTCTCGGCACCGATACCGGCTTTGGTCAGTGCATTGAACAGGGTGGATTTGCCGACGTTGGGCAGTCCGACGATGCCGCAGTTAAAACCCATGGTGTTGTCCTCTGCCGTTGGTTCGGCGTAATGAGATTCAGGCCTTGAAGCTGTGCAGGCGTTGCATGACGGCGGTCCAGTTGCCTTCGACCATGCCCGGCAGTTCGCCGATGGCCTCGTCGATGCAGGCATCCAGCGCATCCTGCTCGGCGCGGGGCGCGCGGCCCAGTACAAAGCCGGTCACCTGTGAACTGTGGCCGGGGTGGCCGATACCCAGTCTCAGGCGGTGAAAGCCGTTGTTGTTGCCCAGTTTGGCGATGATGTCGCGCAGACCGTTGTGTCCGCCGTGTCCGCCACCTTTCTTGCACTTGACCACGCCCGGGGGTAAATCCAGCTCGTCGTGGGCAATGAGAATTTCTTCGGGTGCAATGCGATAGAAGCTCGCCAGCGCGGCGACGGCCTGACCGCTGCGGTTCATAAAGGTAGTGGGTATCAACAGGCGAACGTCCTGACCGTTCACGCTGATGCGTGCCGTCAGGCCAAAAAACTTGCTCTCCGGACGCAGGCTGGTGTTGTGCCGTGCGGCCAGACGCTCAATAAAAAGGGCGCCAGCGTTGTGGCGGGTCAGTTCGTATTCCGGGCCAGGATTTCCCAGTCCAGCGATCAACTTGATTCCCTGCGTCACAACGGGCGCCCTCTTCAGAGTCGTGCGGGAGATTACTCCGCGGACTCCTCGCCTTCAGCCGGCGCGTCAGCAGCAACGCGAGCAGCGTGGACGTTGGCAACCGGCAGGTTGTGATCAGCGCCCTGAGCCAGAGCAGTGATAGCAACGCCTTTCGGCAGCTTCAGGTCAGACAGGTGGACGATCTGATCCAGTTCAACGGCAGCCATGTCGACTTCGATGAACTCAGGCAGATCTTTCGGCAGGCAGTGAACTTCCACTTCAGTCATGGTGTGGGAGATAACGCCGCCTTTCTTGACGCCTGCACAGCTGTCTTCGTTAACGAAGTGCAGCGGAACGTTGACGGTCACTTCGTGGCCGGCAACAACGCGCAGGAAGTCAGCGTGCATGATTACCGGCTTGGCCGGGTGACGCTGCAGTGCTTTCAGCAGCACGTCTTCTTTCTTGCCGTCGATGGACAGGCTGATGACGTGGGAGTAGAAAGCTTCGTTTTCCAGGGCTTTTTTCAGTTCGCGTGCTTCCAGAGCAACGTTCTGAGGAGCCTTGTCACCACCGTAAACGATGGCGGGAACCAGATCAGCGTTACGACGCAGGCGGCGGCTCGCACCTTTCCCCAGGTCAGTACGCGCTTTCGCATTAAGAGTGAAGTCGACCATTGTAGTCTCCTTGCTAACTCACCCGGGCATTTGCGACCAACGCATCGGGTGATGGGTGATGCCCTTGCGGGCTGTTAAATCAGCGCTCGTACCTTAACGGAACATCGCGCTGATGGATTCTTCGTTGCTGATACGGCGCATGGCCTCGGCCACAATCGGGGCCATGTCCAGCTGGCGAATGCGCTCGCAGGCAGCAGCGGCCGGGGTCAGCGGGATGGTGTTGGTCACCACCAGCTCGTCCAGCACGGAATTGGTAATGTTCTCGATTGCCTTGCCGGACAGGATCGGGTGCGTGCAATAGGCAAATACCTGCGCGGCGCCGTGATCCTTCAGTGCCTTGGCGGCATGGCAGAGAGTCCCGGCGGTGTCGACCATGTCGTCGACCAGTACGCAGGTGCGGCCTTCTACATCGCCGATGATATGCATCACTTCGGACTGGTTGGCCTTGGGGCGACGCTTGTCGATGATGGCAAGATCGACACCGAGGCTCTTGGCTACGGCGCGTGCGCGCACGACGCCACCGATGTCCGGGGAGACGATCATCAGATTCTCGAAGCGCTGATCCTGGATATCGTCAATCAGCACCGGCGAACCGTAAATGTTGTCGACGGGGATGTCGAAGAAGCCCTGGATCTGGTCTGCGTGCAGGTCAACGGTCAGCAGGCGGTCAACGCCTACGGTGTCGAGCATGTCCGCGACCACCTTGGCGCTGATGGCAACGCGTGCCGAGCGCGGGCGGCGATCCTGGCGGGCATAACCGAAGTAGGGGACCACTGCGGTGATTCGCGAGGCTGAGGAACGACGCAGGGCATCAGCCATGACGATCAGTTCCATCAGATTGTCGTTGGTCGGGGCGCAGGTGGGCTGCAGGATGAAGACGTCCTTGCCGCGTACGTTTTCGTTCAGCTCGACGTTGACTTCACCGTCGCTGAATCGGCCGACGGTAGCGTCGCCCAACGGGATGTGCAGTTGACGCACGACGCGCCGTGCCAGATCGGGGTTGGCGTTCCCCGTGAAAACCATCATCTTGGACACGCAGCAATACCTTTTGTGGGTAGTGGCTAGGTGGAGAATTCAGGTCTGCGGGAATGCCGAAACGGCCTCAACCAGCCAGACTTGAACAATTCTGTAGTTGATTGCTGCCGGAGAGAAAAATGGCAGGGGCGGCTGGATTCGAACCAACGCATGGCAGGATCAAAACCTGCTGCCTTACCGCTTGGCGACGCCCCTGTATCTGTCCGGATGCACGGCTGCATCCGTCATGCTTGCTTTTGCAGTTCGCGGTGTAACGGAGAAACGTTACAACCTCTTGCTACAAAACTTCGCAGTGTGGCTGGCAACCGGGCGCGAACTTTATCAGCTTCGCGTTCGTTTGGGAAGGCCCCAAACAAGCAACTGCCAGTCCCGGTCATCTTAGCCTCACAATATTTGTTTAGCAAGATCAACGTGTTACGAATTTCAGGGTAACGCGTTGTAACGACCGGCAGACAGTCATTCCGACCACCGCCTGCGACGAAGGCCGCTAATGTAATGGGCGATGAGTTTCGCGTCAACCTCTCATCTGAAAAAATTTCAGCGGTGCTGACAGGGCAGTCCGGCGCCACTACCAGGAACCAGGGCTCTTCCAGTTCTACCGGGGTCAATTGCTCGCCCACTCCTTCGGCCCAGGCGGCATGCCCTCGGACAAAGACGGGGACGTCAGCGCCCAAGCGGATGCCCAGCTCGGCCAGTTGGTCGATGCTCAAGCCGGTTTGCCACAGGTGGTTGAGGCCAAGCAGGGTGGTAGCCGCGTCTGAACTGCCGCCACCGATACCGCCACCCATGGGCAGAATCTTGTCCAGTTTGATGTCGGCACCCAGTGGTGTACTGCTGGCCTCTTTCAGCAGGCGCGCGGCGCGGACGATCAGGTTGTCCTCCGCATCCACGCCCGGCAGGTCACTCAGCAAGGCAATTTTGCCGTCGCTGCGGCTGCTGAAATGCAGGGTGTCTCCGTAGTCGAGAAACTGAAACAGGGTTTGCAGTGTGTGGTAGCCGTCGTCGCGCTGGCCGGTAACATGCAGGAACAGATTCAGTTTGGCCGGTGCGGGCAGGCTGAGTGTCGCGGTGTTCATTCGGTGATGCCGGGTTTCCAGTCGGTGATGACCAGCGTCAGCAGCAGATCGTGACCTGATATCTGCAGACGTTGGGGAAGTTCCAGTCCGTCAACTTGCTGGTAACGGCTGTATTCGACTGTCCAGCCGCTCTGGCTGAGACGGCCCAGCCGGCTTTGGCTATCCAGCTGCAGGCGGCTGGCTGAATCCGGTGCGGGCAGGCCGCGCACCCACCAGAGCAACTGGTCGACCGGCAAGTGCCAGCCTATCTGTTCGGCGACCAGGTCTTCAGCCGAGCTGGCGGAGACGGTCGGCCGGCCGGCTACCTCCAGCGTGGTGCTGTTGCGGTCGCCCTGAATGCGGGTAGCTCCGCGCCCCAGAGGGCCTGACAGGCGGATATCGTAGTAGGCTCGGCGCTGCAGCCAGAACAGCGTGCCGCTGCCCGACTCTTGCGGGCTGCGGATGCCGATCTTGCCTTGCAGGATCCAGCGGTCCAACGGCTCCAGTTGTGCTCGGTGGGTTTTCCAGGCGTTCTGGTCGCCGCCAAACTCGATGGTTTCGCGTTGATGCAGGCTGCCGCAGGCGGCCAGGGTTAACAGCAGGCAGAACAAAAGAGGCAGGCGCAGCATGGACATGTCTTATTCGGCTTCCAGGCGTTTGCGGGTTTCAGGAATGAGTGGGCTTTGCGGGTCCAGCTTGAGGGCATCTCGCCAGATCCTGCGTGCTTGGCGTTCTTTGCCTTGGCGCCAGAGCACTTCGCCCAGGTGGGCCGCTACTTCCTGGTCAGGGAAGGCGTCGTAGGCTTCACGCAGCAGCGTCTCGGCCAGCTCCAGATTGCCCAGGCGGTAGTGAACCCAGCCCAGACTATCCTTGATTGCAGGGTCGTCCGGTGCCAGTTCGGCGGCGCGGGTGATCAGCGACAGGGCACGATCCAGCTCGATATTGTGGTCGGCGAGCGTGTAGCCCAGGGCGTTGAGCGCCATCGCGTTGTTCGGTTCCTGTTCGATGATGCTGCCAAGGTCCTCTTGCAGGCCGCGCAGGTTGCCCAGCTGCTCGTGCAGCATGGCGCGACTGTAGAGCAGGCCGCTGTCCTGCGGGTAGGCCTGCAGGGCTGCGTTAACCTGTGCCATTGCCAGTTCGGGATGGTCCGGCATCAAGGCTTCTATTTCTATCTGGAACAGTGTCAGACCGTGTTGCGGATGCTGGTCCCTGTCCTGCTGAAATTGCGCCTGCAGTGCCTTCATGCGGTTTTGCTCAAGCAGCAGGCGGGCGATTTGCACGCGGGATGTCAGCAGTTCATTGCCACTGTCGATGCTTTGCCAGGTGAGCAGTGCATCATCCGTGCGGCCGGCCGCCAGATAGGCATTACCCAGGTGATAGCGCGCAGTATTGTTGCCGGGTGCAAGCTGAAGCGTGTGCTGCAGGTGAATGACGGCGTCTTGCGCCTGCTCTAGTTCCAGTTCGATCAGGCCGAGTGATAACTGCAGGTCGGCGTCGTCCGGGTTGTCGGCAGCAAGCTTCATATACTGCACGCGGGCATCCCTGAAATTACCCTTGCTGACGAGCAGTCGAGCCAGCATCAGACGCAATCGAACCTCGTCGGGAAAGCGCTCAAGGCTGTCGTACAGCAACGCCTCTGCCCGATCCGGGTCCTGCTCGGCGAGTAGTCGGCTGTGCAGCAGGATGATTGGTGGTACCTCATTACCTCGCGGTTGTTCCTCCAGCAGTTGCAGGGCGTCTTCGGGGCGGTCTGCCTGCTGCAGAAGCAGGGCACGGGCAAATACCAGTTGCGCGTTGTCCGGGTGGCGTTCCTGCATTTGGCGGAGGCTGGTCAGCAGGGCGTTGCGGGTCTGGGGGTCGGTTTGGGCGGCCGCCAGCGCGAGAAAATCAAAATGGGTTTCGCCATGCAGGTCCAGCGCGCGCTGCATCATGTCCATGGCCTGCTCATGTCGGCCGGCACGGGCCAGGTGAATGGCGGCCGAGCGCAGGGCTTCCGGATCCTGCGGAGCGATCTCGACCCAGAGTTGGGTCAGTTCGTTGGCGGCCTGCTCATTGCCCAGAAACTCTGCAACGCGGACGGCACGCTCGGTCACCCCGGGATCACGGGTGCTGCGTGCCTGTTTCAGATAGTTGTCGAGTGCGATATCGAAGCGGTTGCGCTGGCCCGCGATTTCGGCGGTCAGCAGATCAAACAGAGTGTCCTGGCGGAACTGGCCGTAGACCGTTGGCTCCGGCTGGCTTGCCGTCTCCGGCTTCTGGGGCGTGCTGTCGGCAGGCGCGCCGGCCTGATCCAGTGTGCTGCAGCCACCGAGCAGCAGGCCTGCGAACAGCAGTGCTGGCAAGGACGGAATGAGTGTAGCCTTCATATCGGATCTCGTGCGAAACGGTGGGCCGATCCGGGCGGAGGACGGCGTCCGGCGCGGCATTGGGGAATCATGACACAGGCGTGGGGACAAACCCAGTGGGCGCCATGAAAGGTGCCTGTGCGGCATCCTGCCACTGAGCGTCGAGTAACCGTTCGCCATGCCGTGATTGATTGGCTTGACTTAACATAGGACAATCGCACGTTTGGCAGCAGCTCCGTTCTCGCAATACGAGGCATCATGGGTTTTATCGCACTGGGCATCAATCATCGGACCGCAGGGGTTGAAGTACGCGAGCGCGTGTCCTTCTCACCCGAGCAATTGCCCGATGCACTGCAGCGTCTGCGTGCCGAGGCCGGTGCTGACGAGGTTGCCATTCTTTCTACCTGCAATCGCACCGAGCTTTACTGTGCTCAGGAGGAGCTCGACGCGGATCGTCTGGTCGAGTGGGTCGCCCGCTTTCATGGTATGACCGTAGAAGAGCTGCGCCGTTCCAGCTACCTGCATCAGGATGCCGGTGCGGTTAACCATATGATGCGGGTAGCCGCCGGGCTTGACTCGATGGTACTGGGCGAGCCGCAGATTCTCGGCCAGATGAAGGATGCCTGGCAGGCCGCGCGTACTGCCGGCACGCTTGGCCCGTATCTGGATCGCTTGTTCCAGAGCACCTTCAACATGGCCAAACAGGTGCGAACGGACACCGCAATTGGCGAGAATCCGGTGTCGGTGGCCTTTGCCGCAGTCAGTCTTGCCCGTCAGATCTTTGCCGACCTGCGCCGCAGTACCGCGCTGCTGATCGGTGCTGGCGAGACCATCGCGCTGGTTGCCCGTCACCTGTTTGAACAGGGCGTTGGCCGGATTATCGTTGCGAACCGAACGCTGCAGCGGGCTGAACTGCTGAGTGAGCCGCTGGGTGGCCAGGCCATCGTGCTGACCCAGATTCCGGATATTCTCGCCGAATGTGACGTGGTGATCAGCTCAACCGCCAGCCCGCTGCCGATCCTCGGTAAAGGCGCGGTCGAGCGTGCGCTCAAGCAGCGTCGGCACAAACCCATGTTCATGGTCGATATTGCCGTGCCGCGCGACATCGAACCGGAAGTTGGCAGTTTGGCCGACGTGTACCTCTATACCGTCGACGACCTGCATGAAGTGATCGAAGAGAACATGCGCTCGCGTCAGGGCGCAGCCGAGGCGGCCGAACGGCTGATCGAGCTGGGCACTGGCGAGTTCATGCAGCGTCTGCGGGCGCTGGCGGCGGTGGATGTGGTGCGCAGCTACCGGCAGAAGGCCGAGCAGGCGCGCGATCAGGAACTGCAGAAAGCGCTGGCCAAGTTGCAGCGCGGTGCCGATCCCGAGCAGGTGATGACCGAAATGGCTCGTCTGCTGACCAACAAGCTGCTGCACGAACCCAGTGTGCAGCTCAAGCAGATGACAGCGCAGGGGCGGATCGAAGCGCTGGCGCTGGCGCAAGAACTCTTTGCCCTGGGTGACAGCGCCCCGGGCAACCGCAATACCACGGTACAAGGCGACTCATGAAAGCATCCCTGTTGAATCGGCTGGACTCCCTTGGCGAACGCTTCGAGGAGCTGTCTGCGCTGCTCAGCGACGCCGAGGTCATCAGCGATCAGACCCGCTTCCGGGCTTACTCCAAGGAGTACGCCGAACTTGAGGGTACGGTCAAATGCTACGAGCAGTGGCGTCGGGTGCAGGGTGACATCGAAGAGGCGCGTGGCCTGCTCAAGGACAGCGACCCGGACCTGCGGGCCATGGCCGAAGAGGACCTGGAGAGCAGCAGCGCGCAACTGGCCGAGCTGGAAGAAGAGCTCAATCGCCTGCTGCTGCCGAAGGACCCTAACGACGATCGCAACGTATTCCTCGAAATTCGCGCCGGAACCGGTGGCGACGAGGCGGCGATCTTCTCCGGTGACCTGTTTCGCATGTACAGCCGATACGCCGAGCGTCAGGGCTGGCGGGTAGAGGTGCTGTCGGAAAACCCCGGTGAGCATGGTGGCTACAAGGAAGTGATCGCCCGTGTCGAAGGCCAGTCGGTCTACGCCAAACTCAAGTTCGAGTCCGGCGCGCATCGCGTGCAACGTGTACCGGAAACCGAATCCCAGGGCCGGATTCATACCTCTGCCTGTACCGTTGCCATCCTGCCGGAGATGGACGAGCAAGCCGCAATCGAGATCAACCCCGCGGATCTGCGGGTCGATACCTACCGCGCCTCCGGTGCTGGCGGTCAGCACGTCAACAAGACCGATTCGGCCATCCGCCTGACCCACCTGCCGACCGGCATCGTGGTCGAGTGTCAGGATGAGCGTTCACAGCACAAGAACCGCGCCCGCGCCATGAGCCTGCTGCAGGCCAAACTGGTCAACCAGCAGCGCGAAGCGCAGGAAAAGGAGCTGTCCGACACCCGCCGTTCGCTGGTCGGCTCCGGGGACCGCTCCGAGCGCATTCGCACCTATAATTTTCCGCAGGGCCGGGTGACCGATCACCGTATCAACCTGACGCTCTACAGTCTGGATGAGATCATCGCCGGTAACCTCGACAACGTCATCGAGCCGCTGCTGCGCGAATATCAGGCCGACCAACTGGCGGCGCTGGAGACGGCATGACGCCGACCCTGGCCGAGGTGCTGGCCAGCGCCGAACTGCCAGACTCGGACACCGCTCGGCTGGATGCCGAGCTGCTGCTCTGTCATGCCATCGGCAAGCCCCGTACCTATCTGCGCACCTGGCCTGAACGCCGACCCGATGCCGAGCAACTGCGCCGCTTCGAACAGCTGCTGAGCCAGCGGCGCAGCGGTGTGCCGATTGCCTATCTGCTCGGTGAACAGGGCTTCTGGAGTCTGCAGCTGGAGGTCAGCGAAAGCACCCTGATTCCGCGCCCGGATACCGAGCGGCTGGTTGAGGTTGCGCTGGAACTGGGGCCGCAGGGGGCTGCCGAGGTTCTGGATCTCGGCACCGGCACCGGTGCGATCGCGCTGGCGCTGGCGGCCGAGCGCCCTGACTGGCAACTGACCGGGGTGGACCGGGTCGCCGAGGCCGTCGCGCTGGCCCGGCGCAACGCCGAGCGTCTGCGGATCGGTAATGCCTGTTTTGAACAGAGTGACTGGTTCACTGCACTGGCGGGCCGGCGCTTTGATCTGATTGTCTCCAACCCGCCGTACATTGCTGCCGATGACCCTCATCTGCAGCAGGGCGATGTGCGTTTTGAGCCGGGTAGTGCGCTGGTCAGCGGTGCCGACGGGCTGGATGATATTCGCACGTTGGTGCAGCTCGCGCCGGCGCATCTGCAGGCCACTGGCTGGTTGCTGTTTGAGCACGGCTGGCAGCAGGCCGACGCGGTCGCGCAACTGCTGCGCGAGCAGGGTTTTGAGCAGGTACAGAGCTGGCGCGACCTGGGTGGACAGCTGAGGGTAACCGGAGGGCAATGGCGTGGATGACCAGCAACTGCTGCGTTACAGCCGGCAGATACTGCTGCCACAGATCGATATCGACGGTCAGCAACGGCTGCTGGACAGTCGGGTTCTGATCGTTGGGGTCGGCGGCTTGGGCTCGCCGGTCGCGTTGTACCTTGCCGCCGCGGGCGTTGGCCAAGTGGTGCTGGCCGACCCGGATCAGGTTGATTTGACCAATCTGCAGCGGCAGATCATTCATCACGCCGTCGATATCGGCCGTGACAAGGTCGCCTCTGCGGCCGAGCGCGTCGCCGCGATCAACCCTCAGGTCAGGTGCCGCACGCTGCCCGTCGCGCTGGCGGATGATGCGTTGCTGGCTGCGGTGGCTGAGGTCGACCTGGTGCTGGATTGTTCCGACAATTTCGCCACCCGTCACGCGGTCAATGCTGCCTGTGTCAGGCTCGGCAAGCCGCTGGTGTCGGGCGCGGCGATTCGGCTGGAAGGCCAGCTCAGTGTATTTGATCCGCGCCGTGACGACAGCCCCTGCTATCAGTGCCTCTACGGTGATGGCGACGAGCAGGCGCTCAGTTGCAGCGAAGCCGGTGTAGTCGGTCCGCTGGTTGGCCTGGTCGGTAGCCTGCAGGCGCTGGAGGCGCTCAAGCTGCTGGCCGGGTTTGGCGAGCCGCTGGTTGGACGCCTGTTGCTGATTGATGCCCTCGACAGTCGCTTCCGAGAGCTGCGTGTGCGCCGGGACCCGGGTTGCAGTTGCTGCGGAGCGGCGGCATGAGTGCGCCCATTGGTGTGTTCGACTCCGGTGTGGGAGGGCTGTCGGTATTGCGCGAAATTCGCCGTCTGATGCCCCGCGAGAATCTGCTGTATGTCGCCGACAGTGGCTACGTGCCCTATGGTGAAAAGCCGCCGGAGATGATTCGTGAGCGGAGCCTGCGGATTGCCGAGTTTCTGATCGAACAGGGTGCCCGTGCTCTGGTGCTGGCTTGCAATACGGCCACCGCCGCTGCGGTCAACGAATTGCGCAGCACCTTCGACATGCCGATTATCGGCATGGAGCCTGCGGTCAAACCGGCAGCAGCGGCTACCCGCAACGGCAAGGTCGGCGTGCTGGCGACCACCGGTACATTGCAGAGCGCCAAGTTCGCCGCCTTGCTGGACCGCTTTGCCCGCGATGTACAGGTGTTGACTCAGCCCTGCCCGGGGCTTGTCGAGTGCGTCGAGCGGGGCGAGCTTAAGGGGCCGGAGGTGCGCGCGCTGCTGACGCGCTATGTCGATCCCCTGCTGCGGGCCGGGTGCGACACTCTGATCCTCGGTTGTACCCATTATCCCTTTCTCAAGCCGCTGTTGCGGGAGTGTCTGCCGGCGGGCGTGCAACTGGTCGACACCGGTGAGGCGGTAGCGCGTCAGCTGCAGGCCAGACTCAACGAAAGCGGCCGCCAGGCCTCTGATGGTACAGGCGATGTAGGCTTCTGGAGCAGTGGTGATCCACAGCTGATGGCAGCAGTGCTGCCGGTGTTGTGGGGCAGCGCCGGTGCCGTGTCCAGGCTGCCGGTTTGAGGCGTGGTGGCGAACTATCAGCTATAAATCTGTCTATCAGACGGTACGTGTTGAAGACATAAGGAAGAAAACGCCATGAGACGTTCAGGTTTGATCATCGGTACCGTATTTACGGCCATGACCCTCAGCCCTTCAGTGTTTGCGCTGGATGGCATCACCGTAGAAGGCGGTGACAGCAGTGAGTCGACCAATGTGTGGCGCGTGGGAGTGCAGTTCGATTTCGGGCGCACCCTGTGGCAGAGCGATGGTGGCGGCGCGGTGCTGACCGGTTTCTGGGATGCCGGCTACACCCACTGGAGTGGTCTGGACGCCGAAACCATCAGTCTGGCTCCGGTATTCACGCTGAATTTCCCCGGTAACGGCGCGGTGACGCCGTTTATTGAAGGCGGGATCGGGCCTGCGGTCTTTACCGAGACCAATCTGGCTGATCGCCGAGATCTGGGTTCCAAGTTCCAGTTCGAAGACCGTATCGGCGCCGGCCTGCGCTTTGCCTCCGGTGCCGAGCTGGGCGTGCGCTGGTATCACTACTCCAACGCGGGTATCAAACAGCCCAACTCGGGCATCAATAAATCGGCGGTGTATTTCCGCTACCCGCTGTAGGTCTGCGGCTCAGGCGCCGGAGCGGCGTCTGGCCAACTGCTGTACGCGATATTGTTCCCGGTACAGATGGGCAAAGCCGTGCAGCAGTGGCATGACCAGCGCCCAGATGGCGGCCAGCAGCAGTGCGCTGTTGCGCTCGCCCAATGGCAGGCCGACGCCCGCCAGCTCGGCACCGGCCACGTAGCTCAGCGGACCGCCGATTGCGCCCAGCAGGGCGGCCCGCCAGATCGGGCGGGCGGTCCAGCCCAGGCTGTGATTGAGCGTTGTGGCCAGCATCGCCCAGAGCATGGCCAGCCAGAGCGGCGCCAGCAGCTCCTGGCCGACAAAGGTGAATACCCCCAGCTGCAGCAGGAAGGAGTCGAGCGCAGCCCCTGCCAGCATCACTGATACCACCAGCTTGCCTTCGGCTGCCCAGCTGCTGACCCAGAAAAAGTGGATCAGCAATGCGACCGCCGGCACTGCCAGCCAGTAGCTGTTGCCGCCCAGTACGCAGGCAAGCCAGCTGAGCTGGAACAGCACGGCGTTGGCGATCAGGCGGCGGTCAGGCATGTCAGGCTCCTATGACGCAGGTGCTCCCGGCGGGGCGGGCGTCGGGCTTGGCGAGCAGAATCTGTGCTGTGCCGATACCGCGCTCGCGGAAGCCACCCTCGCAGTAGCAGAGGTAGAACTCCCAGAGCCGGAAAAAGACGTCATCATACCCGAGTTGCGCCAGCTCTCCACGGTAGCGCTGCAGGTTATGGTGCCAGTGGCGCAGGGTACGGGCATAGTGCAGGCCGATGTCCTCCAGATGCAGCATCGCCAGGTCGGTGTGGCGGCGGGTCAGTTCCCCGATCAGGCTCACCGACGGCAGCGAACCGCCCGGGAAGATATAACGCTGGATAAAGTCGACGCTGCGACGTGCCTGCTCGTAGCGCTGGTCGCGCATGGTGATGGCTTGCAGCAGCATCAGCCCGTCGGGTTTGAGCAACGCGGCGCAGGCCTTGAAGTAGGTGGCAAAGTATTCGTGACCGACCGCCTCGATCATTTCGATCGAAACGAGTTTGTCGTACTGACCCTCCAGCTCGCGATAGTCCTTGAGCAGCAGGGTAATGCGGTCCTGCAGGCCGGCATCGCGGATACGCTGCTCGGTATGGTTGAACTGCTCCTGCGACAGCGTGGTGGTCGTTACCCGGCAGCCATAGTGCTGGGCGGCGTAGATTGCCATGCTGCCCCAGCCAGTGCCGATTTCCAGCAGGTGATCGTCTGGGCTCAGCTCCAGCTTGCGGCAGATCCGATCCAGCTTGTTGAGTTGGGCGTGGTGCAGATCGTCGCTGTCCGGCGGGAAGATTGCCGCCGAGTACATCATGCTGTCGTCCAGCAGGCGCGAGAACAGCTCGTTGCCCAGATCGTAGTGGGCGCTGATGTTGCGGCGTGATCCCTTGAGGCTGTTGCGGTTAAGACGGTGCAGCCACTTCAGGGCAGGTTGTCCAAGCCGGGCCAGCCCGGTCTCCATGGCATCCAGGACGTCCAGGTTGCGGACAAACAGACGGGTCACGGCGGTAAGATCCGGGCTGCTCCAGTAGCCGTTGAAGTAGGCTTCACCGGCACCTACGCTGCCGTTGCAGGCGATTTGGGTCCAGGCGGTCGGGTCATGCAGACGAATTTCTGCGTGCAGCCCGTCACTGTCAGGTTGGCCAAAGCTGAGCTCCTCATCATCGGTCTGCAGACGCAATGTGCCGCGCTTGATGGCCTGCAGCTGGCGCAGCACTGCCTGACGGCAAAGGCGTTGCAGCCAGCCGCTGCGCTCGCGGTAGTCGCTGTTGCAGGTAAGTTCAGATCTGCTCGGTTTCATTTCGGGACTCCTTGACGGGGCGCAATGGGTGCGCTGCGACCGATTGACTGGTGGGCGAATGGTCAAACAGCGGAATACGTTTGATCAGCAGGCGCAGGGCCTGCCAGTAGATGCCGGTCAGGGTACGCAGCACCATAAACGGAAACGAAAGGGCCTCGCGGCGCAGCAGGGCAGTGCTCAGCGGCTTGCGCTGCAGGCTGAGGGTGGCATCGAACAGGCGCTGATCGCCCTGCTGGTGGGCAATCTGCACCTGCACCCGCTCTCCGGGCCGGTTGAAGCGCATGTGATAGTCGGCCTGCAGCGGCAGAAACGGCGATACGTGGAAGCGTTTGTGCAGGGTAAATTGCTGCTGCTGTTGGCTCGGATCGGCTTCCATGACGTAGCAGAAGTGTTCGCCCCAGGGCGTGTTGGTCACTTCGCAGATGATGGCGCGCAGTGCGCCCTGTTGGTCGTAGCAATAGAAGAACGAGGCGGGATTGAACAGCATGCCGAAGCTGCGAACCTGGGTCAGCAGTTGCACGGCACCGTTGAGCTCCAGTTGCAGGTGATCCCTGATCAGACGCTGGGCACAGGCTTTCAGGGATTCTCCCGGCTGGCGTTCGGCGCGCAGGTAGTCGCCTTCACGAAAACGCATGGGTGACCACCAGCGGCCCGACCAGAGCTGGCTGAGGCCGAATACCTGCTGCTGCTCGTCGAGATCAAGCAACAGCAGGCTGCTGCGATAACGGAATTGATGCGCGCGCGGCTGATGCCGTCGATGCTGGAGCAACCCGCTGTACAGAGCACTTTGCAGTGCCATCAGAGTACCTCGCCAAAGTGCGACGCCACGCGCAGTGCGCTGACGACGCCATCCTCGTGAAAACCGTTGGCCCACCAGGCGCCACAGAAGAATGTGTGCTGCTTGCCCAGCAGCGTCTGCCACTGCTGTTGCGCCGCGCTGGCGGCCACGCTGAACTGCGGGTGCGCGTAGGTAAAGCGGCCGAGTATCTGTGCAGGGTCAATCTGATCGGTCTGGTTAAGGCTGACGCAGAAGGTGCGCGAGGCATCAAGACCCTGCAGGATATTCATATTGTAGGTCAGCGCTGCAGGTTGCTCCGGGTCGCCGCCAAGTCGATAGTTCCAGCTGGCCCAGGCCAGCCTGCGGCTGGGCAGCAGGCGGGTGTCGGTGTGCAGCACGACGTCGTTGTCGGCATAGCGAATGTCGCCGAGAATCGCCTGTTCCTCGGGGCTGGGTTGCTCCAGCAACTTCAGGGCCTGATCGCTGTGGCAGGCCAGTACAATCCGGTCGAAGCGTTCCTCTCCCTGGCGGCTGAGCACGGTAACGCCGGTCTCGTCACGGCGAATGCGCTGCACCGGGCAATCAAGCCGAATGTTGTCGGCAAAGGGCTTGCTCAGAGCCGGGATGTAGCTGCGTGAGCCGCCCTTGATAACCCGCCATTGCGGGCGATCATTCACCGACAGCAGGCCGTGGTTGTGAAAGAAACGGATGAAGAAGGCGAGTGGGAAATTCAGCATCTCCTTCAGCGACATCGACCAGATCGCCGAGCCCATGGGCACGATGTAATGGTCAATGAAGCGTTGGCTGTAGCGCTGCTGCTGCAGGTAGTCGCCGAGCGTCATCTGGCCATGCAGGCCGCCTGCCTCGAGGTCCGCGATGGCTTCACGGTTGAAGCGCAGGATATCCATCAGCATGCGCAGAAAACCGGGTGACAGCAGGTTGCTGCGCTGGGCGAACAGGGTGTTGAGATTGTTGCCGTTGTATTCCAGGCCGCTGCGCGGATCGCAGACGGAGAAGCTCATTTCCGTCGGCTGGGACTCAACACCAAGCTGCTCAAGCAGGCGGATGAAGTTGGGATAGGTCCAGTCGTTGAAGACGATGAACCCGGTATCGATGGCGTGACGCTGCTGGTCGATTTCGACATCGACGGTGTGGGTATGGCCGCCGATCCAGTCGCCGGCCTCAAACACCGTGACTTCGTGACGCCGGGACAGCAAATAGGCCGATACCAGGCCGGCAATACCGCTGCCGACAATTGCAATGCGCATTAGTTGGTCTCCTGACGTTGTGAGGCTGCTCCGGTCTTGCGTTTGGTCAGCGCAACGCGCAGCCAGCCTGGCAGCGCTGCCACTAGGCGAAGAATGGCAATAAAAGGACCGGGGAAGCGGATTTCGCGTTTGCCCCGTTCCAGCCCGATCAGGATGCGCTGGGCGGCCTGGGCGCTGGTCAGTTGCATGGGCATCGGGAAATCGTTGTTGGCTGTCATGGGCGTCTCGACGAATCCGGGGCTGACCAGGGTGGTGGCGATCCCTTCGTCGACCAGATCGAGCTCCAGCGATTGCATCAGGTAGCGCAGAGCGGCCTTGGACGCACCATAGGCTTCGGCGCGGGGCAGCGGCAGATAGGTGACGCTGCTGCCAACCGCAACCAGACGTGGCTGGGTTCCACGGCGCAGCAGGGGCAGGGCGGCTTCGATGCAGTTGGCGGTCGCCAGCACGTTAACCTGCATGACCCGCTCGACCAGGCTGGCGGAAAACGCGGGCAGCTCCATGTATTCACAGGCCCCCGCATTGAGAATGGCCCAGTCCAGAGCGCCCCAGGCCGCGTCGATCTGTTCTGCGATCTCTCCAATCGCATCGCGGTCGGTCAGGTCGGCCGTGATGACCAGTATTTGTCCCGGGTAACGGGCTGCCAGTTCGAGCAAGGGTTCACGTCGGCGTGCGGTCAAGGCCAGACGGTGGCCCTCGGCGGCCAGCAGTTCCGCCAGTGCCAGGCCGATACCGCTGGACGCGCCGGTGAGCCAGATTCTGCGTTGCAGGTTCATGTCATTCGCCTCTTCATCCAGCGGATCAGTGTGCCAAGCACCGGCACATGCTCGTACAGCAGGGTGCCGGCATCGTAGTGGTCGATATGTCGGTAGGCCTTGCCCTCGCGAAACCAGACCTGACTGACGCCGGGCACCTGGATGGGACGGCCGCCGGCCAGCCTGGGGTGGCGATAGGTCATGGTCCAGCACAGCAGCGCCTGCTCGTCGTCGATCGGGCTCAGCTGGGTGAAATCGAAGTGCAGGGCGCTGACGTTTTCATAGAGATTGGCGCAGTAGCCTTGCAAGGCGGCGAGCCCGAAGACGTCGTGGATCGGGTCGCTGAAGTGGACGTCCGAGTGATAAATCTGCTCCAGAATATCCAGGTTGTCGCGGTCGATGGCGGCAAACCGTTGAGCAAAACTGGCGATCAGGCTGCGGTCAATCATGCCATCTCTCCTGCATTGCGGAAGGCGTCGATTGCGCGCTGGCGGCTGCTGCGCAGGTCCACAATCGGACGCGGATAGGCAGTGGCGGAAAACAGGTCAGCGGCGGGTGGCAGGTGGATCTGGCTGGCTGGCAGGTGCGCCAGCTCCGGGACCCATTCACGGATGAAGCTGCCATCGGGATCGAACTTCTCGGACTGGCTGACCGGATTGAACACCCTGAAGTAGGGGGCCGCGTCGGTGCCGGTCGATGCGCTCCACTGCCAGCCGCCGTTATTGGCGGCGAGGTCGCCGTCGATCAGGTGCTGCATGAACCAGCGCTCGCCTTCGCGCCAGTCGATCAGCAGATTCTTGGTCAGGAACATGGCGCTGACCATGCGCAGTCGGTTGTGCATCCAGCCGGTGGCAAGCAACTGGCGCATGGCCGCATCGACCAGCGGAATACCGGTTCGGCCTTCTTTCCAAGCGGCCAGGCCGTGCGGATCGTCGCGCCAGGCGACGTTTTCGGTCTCCGGCTTGAACGCGCGGTGGCGCGAAACGTGCGGATAGCACACCAGAATGTGTTTGTAGAACTCACGCCAGAGCAGTTCGTTGATCCAGCTCACGGCACCACTGCTGCCTGTGTCGAACTCGCCTCCGTTGGCCTGCAGCGCAGCGTGCAGGCACTGACGGGGCGACAGTACGCCAGCGACCAGATAGGGCGACAACCGGCTGGTGGCGTCCAGATCGGGACGGTTGCGATCTTCTGCGTAGTCGTCGATGAGCTGATTGCAGAACAGCTGCAGGCGCTCTGCTGCAGCCCGCTCGCCAGCCGGCCAGCGTTGCTGCAGTGCGGGTTCGGCAGGGGCAAAGTCGCCGAATTGTTCGGGAACAGACGAAGCCCGCAACGCCAGCTGCGCTTGCTTGGCGGGTGCCGGCAGCAGGCTGGGCAGTTGCTGGTGCAGTCGGGTGTAGGCCTGACGACGGAACTGGCTGTAGACCTTGTACATGCCGCCACTTTGAGTGGTCAGACTGCCCGGCGCGAACAGCAGTTGGTCGGTATAGCGCTGACAGGTCAGGCCGGCAGCGGCAAAGGCCTCGCTGACGGCGTCGTCACGCCGCTGTTCGTGAATACCGTACTCATCATTGAAGTGCAGGGCGCTGGCACCGGTCTTGCGGGCCAGCTCCAGCAGCAGTGTCGGGCAGTCGCTCCAGGCGTCGGCATGCAGAATCTGCAGTGGTATGTGCCGTTGTGACAGCTCATCGGTCAGCGCCTGCAGGTTGCGGCGCCAGAAGTCGATCTTGACGGGTGCATCATCGTGGGCTCGCCAGTCGTTGGCGGTGACGATAAAAACCGCCACTGCCGGTCCGCTCTGACTGGCATGCCAGAGCGCCTGGTTGTCGGTAATGCGCAAGTCGGCGCGGAGCCAGCACAGTTGCAGGTTGTTGCTCAAATCACTCTCCCGTCGGGCGGGCGGGACCTCCGCTCCGCTTTACTGGTTTTACTAAATGGCGTTACGCAGGCTCAGCTCAGGTGGGTGCGGCTGCAGATAGGCCTGTTGCAGCAGATAGGGGTCCGGGTGACGCAGCAAATGGTGTTGCAGCAGGGTCATGGGCACTACCAGCGGCACCACGCCGTTGCGATAACGCCCAATCAGTTGCTGCAGCTCGGCTTTTTCCGGCGGGTTGAGCACCCGCTTGAAGTGGCCGGCAACGTGCTGCAGCACGTTGCTGTGGCCGCGACGACTGGCCGGGCGACGCAGCGCCGTCATCAATTCGCTGAAGTACGCTGTTGCAGTCTGTTCCAATTGCTCGCCCTTCCCCGGATTGGCCAGCAGTTGACCCATGCGCTTGTAGCCGGGTGCCTGGTGGGCCATCAGCAGGTATTTGTGTTTGGCGTGAAAAGCCAGCAGGTTGCTGGCGCTAAGGCCGTCGCGAAGCAACTGTTGCCAGTCAGCGTAGACGATTACGCGGTTGACGAAGTTCTCGCGCAGTACCGGGTCGTGGAGGCGGCCTTCCTCTTCCACCGGGAGCAGCGGGTTGTGCTGCATGAGGCGAGCGGTGAAAACGCCCTGGCCGGTCGCTGATGCGGGGTGGCCGCTTTCTTCATAGACCTTGACCCGCTCCATGCCGCAGCTGGGGGATTTCTGCATGACGATAAAGCCGCACAGGTCATTGCTGCCCGCGTGAACTTCGTCGGCGTAGTGTTGCAGTGCCTCGGTCACATCCATGTCACGGTTCACCGTGCCAACAGCACGGGGAGCGGTCGGGTCGCCGACCAGCCTGATAGGCTTGCGCGGTGTGCCCAGACCGATGGCCACTTCCGGGCAAACCGGTCGCAGATCGAAGAGGGCGCCCAGTTGATCAGTGCACAGGCGTGAATGCTTGTGGCCGGCGTTGAAGCGGACGGGATCGCCAATCAGGCACTGGCTGATACCGACTGGAATGCGTGCACTGGATCTGGGTTGCATGGCTGCTCTCCTGTACAACAATTTTCTGTTTGTACAAGGATAAGCCCGATTCAAGTATTTTTGTACAAGTTTATTGACCGTCCGTCAGTGGATTCTGCTGACGAACGGTCTGCCACTGATCAGTGGTGGCCCAATACCGCTTGAGCCGCATGGCGACCGCTGAGCCACGCACCCTCCAACCGTCCTGCCAGACACCAGTCGCCGCAGGCGTAAAGCCCGAGATCGGGCGCCGCCAGCGCGCCCCAGTCGCAATCCTCGGCGGGTCGCGCGTATAGCCAGCGGTGGGCCTGCAGCAGTTGCGCTGGGGGCAACGGCGTCTGCAAAGCTTCGCCCAGTGCGTGCAGCAACAGGCCGGCAACTTCGGCCGGAGGCGTATCGAGATGCTGCTGCGCCCATTGCGGCGTGGACTGCAATACCCAGTTACAGTTTTCGGCGCGTCCGGGCTTACTGTGGTTGGCACAAATCCAGTCGAGCGGGCCGGTGCGCACAAAGGCGGCATCCACATCGGTGTCCAGCGGTTGGGCGAAGCCGACTGAGACTGCCCAGCCCGGTTCCATGGCCATCTGTTCGGCGGCGCGGGCCAACTGCGGTGCGGCGGCCAGCAGCGGCGCGGCCTGCGGTGCCGGGGTTGCGACTATGACCCGGTCGAACGGCCCATATTGGCCCTCTTCGCTGTCAACCAGTATCCAGCCCTGATCGTGCTGCTCAAGCCTGGTAATGCGCACCGAACCGCGCAGCGTCAGGTTGCCCAGCAACCCGCGGCTGAGGGCGGTCATCCGCGGGCTGCCAACGTAGCGGTCCTGCTCGTCGTCGGAGGGGTGGATGCCGTGTTCATCGATGCGACACAGGCGGGGCTGCCAGCGTGCTACCCATCCCTGTTCGTACCAGGACTCAACCTCGGCGCGGAATGCATGGTGGCGTGCGGTGAAATACTGGGTGCCGATGTCGAACTCGCCATGATCGGTTCGCTTGCTGGTCATGCGGCCGCCGGTACCGCGGCTTTTGTCGAACAGCTCAACGGCGATGCCGGCTTCGTCGAGTACACGGGCGGCACTGATACCGGCCATGCCGGCGCCGATTATGGCTACGCTGGTAGGTAGGGACATACTGGATCCTGATTTGGGTTTTGTGGTCGATGATAGGCAAACTTGTGCAAAAGGCTATACAAGTTTTTTCATTTGTATAGCATTGTGGGCCGTTCGAGGATAGCGTGTGTCATGCTGTTTTCGTCGAGAGTAGCCCTGCCGTGCGGATGTCCGTGCCGGGGTACCAACTGAGCCGGGTGCGGCGGGGAGGTCGAAGATGAAGGTATTGCTGACTGGAGCGACAGGGCTGATCGGTCGCCGGTTGTGCCGCCAGTTGCTTGAGGCTGGACACGAACTGGTGGTGTGGAGCCGGCGTCCGGCCCAGGTCCCGGCCCTGTGTGGCGAGGCAGTGCGTGGCATCGCGAGCCTGGATCAGCTGGACCAGGAGGCGCTGGATGCGGTGATCAATCTGGCCGGTGCACCCGTTGCCGACCGGCCCTGGACCCAGGCGCGCAAGGCCTTGCTCTGGGAAAGCCGGGTGTCTCTGACTGAGGAGCTGGTGCGCTGGCTGGGCGCGCGGAGCCAGCGGCCGCAGGTGCTGGTCAGTGCATCGGCCATTGGCTGGTTTGGGGATGGCGCAGATCAATTGCTGACGGAAGCCAGTGCGCCGCAGGTAGAATATACCCACACGTTGTGTGATGCCTGGGAGCAGGCTGCCAAGCGCGCGGGCTCATACGGTATTCGTGTGTGTGTGCTGCGCATTGGTCTTGTCGTTGCACCGGATGGCGGGTTTTTGCAGCGCATGCGCTTGCCTTTCAGCCTGGGACTGGGTGGTCGGCTTGGTTCGGGGGAGCAGTACATGTCCTGGATTCACCATCAGGATATCGAGGCGATGCTGCAGTGGCTGATGGAATCGCCGGACTGCCGCGGCGTCTATAACGGCACTGCGCCCAACCCGGTGAGTAACCTGGAGTTCACCAAAACGCTGGGTAAGGTGCTCGGGCGGCCGACGATTCTGCCCGTGCCGGGAGTGGCTCTGAAGCTGGTGCTGGGGGAAATGTCGCGGCTGTTGCTGACTGGTCAGCGCGTGGTGCCGGCGCGGGCGCAGGAAGCCGGGTTCTGTTTCAGGTTCCGTCATCTGGAGACCGCTCTGGCGGATGTCCTGCAGTGAGCGGAGTGTCCCTTTTTTGTTTTTGTCTGCTGGAGTGAATTGATGTCTGATCGTGGGGTACTGCTGGTTAACCTGGGCTCGCCGAGCAGCACGCAGGTCGCCGATGTGAAGCGTTATCTGAACCAGTTTCTGATGGATCCCTATGTCGTTGACCTGCCCTGGCCGCTGCGGCGCCTGTTGGTCAGCCTGATTCTGGCTACCCGGCCCAAGGCATCTGCGCATGCCTATGCCTCCATCTGGTGGGATGAGGGTTCACCGCTGGTGGTCATCAGCCGTCGGGTACAGCAGGCTCTGCAGCAGCGGCTCGACATGCCGGTCGAACTGGCGATGCGCTATGGTGAGCCCTCGATTGAGCAGGGGCTGCTGGCGCTGGCACAGCGGCCAGGCGTGCGCGAGGTGCTGTTCATGCCGCAGTATCCGCAACATGCCGACAGCACCATCACCACCTCGGTTGAAGAGGCCAAGCGGGTGATCGCCAAACACGGTCTGGACCTCAAGCTCAATGTGGTACCGGCGTTCTATAACCGGCCGGAGTATATCGCCGCGCTGGCGCAGTCGGTGCAGCCTTATCTGGCAGAGGGATTTGACCATCTGTTGCTCAGCTATCACGGACTGCCGGAGCGGCACCTGCGCAAGGCTGATCCGACCGGCTCCCATTGTCTGGCCAGCGGCGATTGCTGCGAACGGGCGTCTGCAGCCACGGCAACCTGCTATCGGGCCCACTGCAGCCATGTCAGTCGGGAACTGGCGGCTGCCTTGGGGCTGGAATCGGCGCAGTGGTCACAGGCCTTCCAGTCCAGACTGGGCCGTGACAAGTGGATTGAGCCCTACACTGAAGCGCGTATCGACGAGTTGGCCGCACAGGGCGTCAAGCGCCTGCTGGTGGCCTGCCCGGCCTTTGTTGCCGACTGCATCGAAACTCTGGAGGAGATCGGTGATCGTGCCCGCGAGCAATTTATTGCAGCGGGTGGCGAGGAGCTGGTACTGATTCCCTGTCTGAACGATCAGCCGCAGTGGATCGACGTGCTGGCCGCTTGGGCGCGCGAGACGCCTGCGCTGGCCTGAGCTGGCGATGGCCCCAGCCCAGTCTGGCAGTGGCGAGGCGCGCTAGTCGCGCTTCAGCCACTGTGACAGGGCTAGATGCAGTCCAAGCCCGATCAGCACACCTCCCATCAGCCGGTCGAACCAGTGGCCCAACCGATTGAAGGTACGGCGTACGACCTCCCGACTGAACAGCATGGCGACCAGACAGAACCAGGCTCCGGTCGCGAACGCCAGATAAACCCCGTAGCCGGCCTGCACCAGCAACGGCGTGTCATGGCTGATGACTGCCGTGAACAGTGACAGGAAGAACAGGGTGGCCTTGGGGTTCAAGCCGTTGGTAATGAAACCCTGTACGAATGCCTGTCGTGCCGATAAACGGCTGGTCTCGGACAATGCGCTATCCGCTGAAGCAGGCTGGGCCTGCAGGGCGCGAAAGCCGATATAGAGCAGGTACGCCGCCGCCAGCAGCTTCATCAGATTGAACAGCCACACCGACTGCGACACAATCAGGCCAATGCCCAGCAGCGAATAGGCTACGTGCACAAAGATGCCCAGACCAATGCCTATTGCCGTATACAGACCAACGCGGTGGCCTGCGCTGACGCTGTTGCGGATGACGACGGCAAAGTCAGGGCCGGGGCTGATCACCGCCAGCAGGTGGACCAGAGCCACCAGCAGAAACTCATTCAGGTACATGGGCGTTCTCCTTGGAGCGGTGAGTTTACCCGTCCAACGCGCCAGCAGACAGGTACAGTCAAGATGCAACACGAACTCTCTACAGTCTTTCTCGACCGCGCTACGCTGGATCTGGGCGATCTTGATCTGACAGCACTGGAGCAAGCCTGCGCCTCCTTCACCAGCTATCCCCGGACCAGCCCGCAGCAGACGGCCGAACGGCTTGCGGGGAGGCAGGTCGTCATCACCAACAAGGTGGTGATTGACCGGGCAATGATGCAGGCCAACCCGCACCTGAAGCTGATCCTGATCGCCGCAACCGGCACCAATAATGTCGACCTGCAGGCGGCGCGGGAGCTGGATATCGTGGTCTGCAATTGCCAGGCTTACGGCACGCCGGCGGTAGCTCAGCACACATTGATGCTGATGCTGGTACTGATCACCCGGTTCGAGTCCTACCGTCATGCAGTGCGTGACGGTGAGTGGCAGCGCAGCGAGCAGTTCTGTCTGCTGGATTACCCGATTGGCGAACTGGCAGGGCGAACGCTGGGCATTCTGGGTTACGGCGAACTGGGGCAGGCGGTCGCTCGTTTGGCCGAGGCCTTTGGCATGAAGGTACTGGTTGGCTCCCTGCCGGGACGTGAACGCAGCGGACGTCCTGCAATCACCGATTTGCTGCCGCAGATCGATGTGCTGAGCCTGCATTGTCCGCTGACCGAGCAAACCCGTGATCTGATAGGTGAAGCTGAACTTGCCCTGATGAAGCCCGGCAGCTTGCTGATCAACACCGGACGCGGAGGACTGGTCAACGAGAAGGCGCTTGCCGCCGCCTTGCGCGATGGCCATCTGGCCGGCGCCGCCTGTGATGTCCTGACGGTTGAGCCGCCGGTAAACGGAAATCCGTTGCTGGATAACAGCATACCGAATCTGGTCGTCACCCCGCACAGCGCCTGGGGCAGTCGGGAGGCCCGTCAACGTATCGTCGGGCAGCTGGAAGCCAACCTGCACAGCTTTGTGTCCGGTCGGCCACAACGTCAGGTCAATCCCTGACGGGATGTTATCGCGATCACATCAGGCGGGCCTGGCTCACCCATAGGGGTGAGGTTGCCGCGGGCTGATCACCCTAGGATGGGGCCGTCAACGGATGACGTTCGCCGCGTAGCTGCAGTCCGGCAGATCCGCCAAATGGATTTGGCTCAAGGATTCAGCCGTCATGGCTTACCACTCTCGCGCTGCCGCGGCCGGCGGCCAGCGCGGCTTCTCTCTCATTGAAGTCCTGATTGCCCTGCTGCTGGTTGCTCTGGGCGTGCTTGGGGCTGCGGCGCTTCAGCTCAACGCCCTGCGCTACACCCAGGACAGCGCCTATCGTGCCCAGGCGGCCCTGCTGGTAACCGATCTGCTGGAGCGCATGCGTGCCAATCCCGATCAGCGCGCGCTTTACGCCGGCAGCATCGCTGGCGAGTGCACAGAGGAATTCGACCCGCCGCTGTCGGTGCTGGAACAGGATCGGATCGACTTCGCCAGTGGCGTGACCTGTCAGTTGCCGCAGGGACGCGCGCGGATAACGGTGGATGGCAAGGCCGTGAGCGTGCGTGTCAGTTGGTCACAGGCGCGCATCGAGGGCAGCACGGACGACGAACTGGTGCTCGCCGTGCAGCTGGGCGGTGGGGCATGACGGGATCTTTGCGCGGGTTCGGTCTGGTTGAACTGATGGTCGCGATGCTGCTCGGTTTGACGCTGGTGCTGGCGCTGGTCCAGTACCTTGCAAGCAGCCGGCAAACCTGGTTGTGGCAGCAGCAGAGTGCACGGATGCAGGAGGACGCACGCTATGTGCTGGGGCGCCTGTCCCGTGACCTGCGGGCCAGTGGCAGTTACGGCTGTCTGGATCTGGAGCAGGCGTTACCGGGAGGACTGCCGGAGGTGCTGGCCCGGCCGGTGCGTTTTGAGCAGGGAGTGCTGACGCTGATTACCGGTTTACCTGTGCAGCCTGTCTTTGAGACACCACAAACGATTCGAGCCGCCGATTATGGCGCACGCTGGCTGCTGGCGGGCGACTGCCGGCAGCGGGTCAGTCTGGGCGAGGAGCATACCCTGATGGTGCTGCCGGGCGACTGGCTGGTGCCGCTGCGTCAGATCGACTACCGGCAACAGGGAGGGCGAATTCAGGTTCGGGTCAATGGTGTCGGCAACTTTGAAACGCTGATCGAGCACGTTGCACGCTTCGAGCCCGGGTTCGCACTGGCGGAGAATATCGGCAACGTTGGGGTATCCGGGAGCTATCAGGCTACCCTGAGCAGCGCTGAGCAGGCACGTCTGCGCAGTGTGCGTATCGAGCTGGCGCTGGAGCCTGGCGCGTCTGGTGTGAGTGTGGGCTCTGGGCGTGGGCAGGTATTTCGCCAGGTCACGCGTCTGCGCAATCGGCCGGATGGGTTCGTCAATGAATAGCCGGCAGTCGGGCAGTGTGCTGCCCATTACTCTGATCTGTCTGCTGGCCCTGACAATCGGTGCGTTGGCGGCGAGCAGCTCGGCCCGTATTCAGCAGCAACAGGCGGCCAATCTGATGTTGGCGACGCGCTGCTTTCAGGCGGCGGAAAGCGCCATGCGTGAGCTTGAGAGCGAGCTGGCTACAGGTGAACTTGGGGTCCCTGCGCAGCCCTGTGACGGAATGCAGTGTTCCGCCGTGCCGAGTCCGGACGAGGATGGCTGGCGCCGGCGGCAGTCTGCCGGTGCGGTAGATGTTCGTTACCGAATTGAGTGGGTGGGTACCAGCCGCATGCCTGCTCAGCTGGAGGTAAGCGGCGAAAGTCGTGTTTACCGGCTTCAGGTCGACGCAAGGCTGGGGCGCAGCCGCCGGCAACTGGAGGCGATCTATGCCTATACCTTACGCTAGCAGCAGCTTTGCCGGAGTTGCTTTCGGCCTGTTGCTGAGTGCCCCTGCTGCCGGCTTTGAGCCTATGAGTCGGGCGTACAGGTCGCAAGCGGCAGTCCCGGCCAACGTGGTTATCCTGCTCGACAGCTCCAGCAGCATGGCGATGACCATGATGGGTGAACAGAGCCGTTTGCAGGTTGCCCGCGAGGCGGTGTGGCGATTGCTGCATCAGCAGCGCAACACGCGCTTTGGTCTGTTTGCGTTCAATTCGTCCAGCGGTATCGGTACTTCACGGGAAACGGCGGGCGGCCGGTTGCTGGTTGAGGTGGCTGGTATCTCGCCCGGCATTGCCGGTGAGGAGCATCTGCGCCGGCTGGAGCAGGCACTGGACGCTCTGGCGCCTGACACCGGTACCAATCCCGATCTTTATACCTGGACGCCACTGGCGGAAACCCATTACGAAATCAGCCGCTACCTGCGTGGCATGGATTCGTTTTACAACCCCGCACAGGCCACCTACAGCAGCCCCCTGCAGTGGCGCTGCCAGCCAAGCGCTGCGCTGCTGATTACCGATGGCTTGCCCACCTACGACAGCCAGTTCCCTACCTCGGGGGATCAGGATCCGGCCGGCCTGCTGTCTGCTTCGGGTGGCCACTACGGGTTGCCCGACTGGGACGGCAATGCCGATAACGATGCAAATGGTGAGCCGCTGCATCAGCCTGGCAGCACCTTCTACCTCGATGATGTGGCTGCCTTTGCCCGCGATCTGGATCTGCGCAGCGGCGGCCAGGATGCCGCCGGTGCGAGTTGGGATGACCCGCTTCACCCGCGTCAGTCTCTACGTACCCATGTGCTGGGGTTTGCCATCGACGACGTAAGATTGCGCTCTGCAGCACTGGCTGGCGGTGGGTTGTATCGGACGGTTAAGGACACAGGCGAACTCGGGGTCGCGTTGACCCAGATGATCAGCGAATCGTCGGAGCCGCGTCTGCTGTTGAGTCAGAGACTGGATCTGACGTCTTCCGATAGCGAGGTTGATGAGGCGCTGCTGCTGCAAATTTACCAGTCAGCGGACGGTGTCGGTGGTGAGGTCCAGCTCCGAACCCTTGATGCTGTCGGAGCGCCAGCGCAGCTCCACTGGAGCACTGAGCAGGCCTACGCCCGCGACGCTCCGCGCGGCCGACTTCAGACCTGGTGGCGGGCGGCCGGCTCGGCGGGTGTGCTGGCGCTGGATGGGGCAACCTATGCTGCTCTGGGAAGAGAACAGCGGCAGCTGCTGGAGGAGATGGCGACGGATTTGCTTGGCGAGTCGGCAGACGGAGGCCAGCAAATGCTGAACTGGTTGCGTGGGGAGCCGGTTGCCGGCCTGCGCCAGCGGCAGAACCTGCTTGGCGATCCCGGACGCTACGGGCCGGTCCTGCTGCCGGCCGGGGCGCCCTTGAACACCTCAGCGGATGGCGGCTACGCGGACTATTTAGGTGAGCGGGCACAGCTTGGCGATCTGCTGCTGTTGGGCAGCAACGACGGCTTCCTGCACGTGGTAGGGGTTGGTGGCGAGCGCCTCTACAGCTATTTCGTGGCCGCGTTATTGCCCTCACTGCGAGCCTGGGCTGCAGTGGATTATTCTGCGTCACACTCCCATCGCGCAGGTGTTGACGGACGCATTGCGCTGGCTGATCTGCGCCATGATGGTGACTGGCACACGCTCGCTGCTGCGGGGCTTGGCGCCGGTGGTCGGGGGCTGATCATGTTGCGACTGTTTGCTGAGGCGCCGGGGCAAACATACCCTGAGGCGCTTTGGGAGCATGATGCCAGCGAGCCGGAGTGGGCCGCGTTGGGGCACGTCTACGCTGCGCCCCTGTTCATGGAGCGGGCAGGCCGCGATCTGTTGTTGACCGGAAACGGGTATGGCAGCGCTGCCGGCCAGGCCGCACTGCTGGTGATCGATGCGCTGAGCGGCGAGCTGGTTCGCCAGCTTGATCTGCCCGCCCGTCCCGGCCTTGGCAGTGACAATGGTCTGTCGGCGCTGATGCTGGAACGTGACAGTCGGGGACGTCCTGTTGCCGCTTATGGTGGCGACCTGCATGGCCAGCTCTGGCAGTTCGATCTCTCGGCGGATGATCCGACTGACTGGCAGATCGGCAATCAGGGCGCCCCCCTGTTTCGTGCGGAGCCCGGCCAGCCGCTCACGGCGGCGCCGGTCCTGTCCTACAGCGCAGCGGCCCGGGCCGATCTGCTGTTGATAGGGAGCGGCCGACTGCTGGATGTAAGTGATCCCGGCAGCACCGAGGAGCAGGCATTTTATGCGGTGCGCCGCCAGCCCACCGAGCTGGGGCAAACCCTGTCCCCCCGCGATTTGCATGCTCAGCGGCTGCTGGGCGGTTCGCAGTCCGGCATGCGGCAGGCCTCCGGCGAGTCCGTGGACTGGCGTTTCAAGGCAGGCTGGTATCTGCCTCTGTCGGTGGGAGAACGCTCGGCGGAGCGGGTTACATCGCCGGCGATGGTGCAGGGCGGTCGGGTGGTGTTTACCACGGTGACACCGCAAGGGCAGGATCCCGATCCCTGTGTCTCGACGGCGGGCGGCTGGTTGATGATGCTGACCCTGGATGACGGTGCCATGCCGCCCCATGCCACCCTGGACACTAATCGTGACCGGCGAGTGGATGACAGCGACCCGCTTGCCGCCGGCCAGGTTCTGGATATCGGTCTGCCGCTTGGGCTGCAGATGACGCGCGGGCATACCACAGAGCCGCTGCCGCCGGCCGGGTGTGAGGGCGAGCACTATCGGGTGGCGGGCAGTGCCGGTGTGACCGAGCTGCTGGCGCAGGGGCAGTGCCAGTTGACCCGCATCCATTGGTGGCAGCTGCAATGAAGGCTCCGCGCGGCTTCAGTCTGCTTGAGCTTCTGATCACGCTGGTTGTGGCCGGCCTGTTGGCCAGCCTCGCCTATCCGTCCTATCTCAATCACGTACGCAACGCCCAGCGCGTCGAGGTGAGCGCGTTACTGATGGAGAATGCGCAGCGGCTGGAGCGTCTTTACGCCAGTAGCGGGCGCTATGATCAGGGGGATGTGGCAGGGCTGCATGGGCAGAGTCCGGCTCGCGGGCGCGCCGTATACCGGTTGGCGGTGCAACGGCAGGCGCAAACCTTTGTGCTGACGGCAGTGGCAGAGGCGGAGGGGATCATGGCCGCAGACGTGTGCGCTGCGTACAGCCTCAATCAGGCGGGGCAACGGACGCCAGCAGATGCGCTCTGCTGGCGTCGTTGAGGTCGATCAGTGAGCAGCAGGGGCTTCTTCGTCGGCCTTGGGCAGGATCAGGTTGAGCAGGATGGCAACCACGCCGCACAGGCTGATGCCTTGCAGGCTGAAGCTGTCATTGCCGATCACCATGCCACCGATACCGAAGACCAGTGTCACCGAGACGATGCACAGGTTGCGGGCCTGGGACAGGTCGACCTGATGGCGCACCAGAGTGTTCAGGCCGACCACCGCGATGGAGCCGAACAGCAGGCAAAGGATCCCGCCCATGACCGGCACCGGCATGCCCAGCAGGACGGCGCCGAACTTGTCGATAAAGGCCAGAACGATGGCAAACACCGCCGCCCAGATCATTACGTTGGGGTTGAAGTTGCGGGTCAGCATGACTGCGCCGGTGACTTCCGAGTAGGTGGTGTTGGGCGGGCCACCGAAGAACGCTGCTGCCGAGGTAGCAATACCGTCGCCGAGCAGCGTGTTCTGCAGGCCGGGCTTTTCCAGATAGTTCTTGCCAGTCACGCCGCCAATCGCAAGCACATCGCCGATGTGTTCGATGGCGGGTGCAATTGCCACAGGGATCATGAACAGGATCGCCGCCAGCTGGAATTCGGGGGTAACAAAATCCGGCACCGCCAGCCAGGGCGCTGCGGCAACCTGGGTGAAGTCGGTGACGCCCAGCAGCCAGGACAGGGCATAGCCGACCAATACGCCGGCCAGAATGGGTACCAGACGGAAAATGCCCTTGGCGAACACGGCCACGATGATGGTGGTGATCAGCGATGCGCCGGCAATCAGAATGGCGGTGTTGTATTCGACCAGCTGGGCGCTGCCGTCTCCGGCCTTGCCCATGGCCATGTTGACGGCGACCGAGGCCAGACCGAGACCAATGACCATGATCACCGGTCCTACCACAACCGGTGGCAGCAGGCGCTGAATGAAGCCTGGGCCCCACAGGCGTACCAGCAGGCTGAGCAGGATATAGACCACGCCGGCGGCGACCAGACCGCCGAGTGTGGCGGGCAGGCCCCAGGTCTGGTTGCTGTACATGATCGGGGCGATGAAGGCGAAGCTGGAGGCCAGGAAGATTGGAATCTGCCGGCGGGTGGTGAACTGGAACAACAGGGTGCCGATACCGGCGGTAAACAGGGCAACGCTGGGGTTCATGCCGGTAATAAGCGGCATCAGTACCAGTGCGCCGAAAGCCACAAACAGCATCTGGGAACCGGCCAGCGCAGTGCGCCAGCCGTGGGTCTGAACGCCTTCCATCAAACGATATCCTTCTGCTTGGTGCCAAAAATCTTGTCGCCGGCATCGCCCAGGCCCGGGATGATGTAGCCGTGCTCGTTCAGACGCTGATCAACTGATGCGGTGTAGATCTGCACGTCGGGATGGGCATCGTTGACGCGCTGGATTCCCTCGGGCGCTGCTACCAGCACCAGGGCACGAATCTCGCGCGCGCCGGCCTTCTTCAGCATGTCGATGGTAGCCACCATGGAGCCGCCGGTGGCCAGCATCGGGTCGATGATCAGCGCCATACGCTGGTTCAGTTCACCAACCAGTTTTTCCAGATAGGTGTCGGCTTCGAGGGTTTCCTCGTTGCGGGCCAGGCCGATGACGCTGACCTTGGCGCTCGGCACCAGGCTGAGTACGCCGTCCAGCATACCGAGACCGGCACGCAGAATCGGCACCACGGTTACTTTCTTGCCGCTCAGTTTTTCCACTTCCACATCGCCACACCAGCCTTGTATGGTGTGGGTCTCGACCGCCATGTCCTGGGTTGCTTCGTAGGTCAGCAGCGCAGCAACTTCCTGCGCAAGCTCACGAAAATTCTTGGTGCTGATGTCACTGCGGCGCATCAGGCCCAGTTTGTGTCGTATCAAAGGATGGCGGATTTCTTTCACGTTCATGCTGGAACTTCTCTCTTGCGTGGAAGGGCGCGGCAATTATGGCACAGCATTGGCGTTGACAGCAGGGGCTCGTCTGTCGGAAAACCGTCTCTATACTTGTGCTTTCGTGGCGACATGGGTATTTTTCGCCCCTTTTTCCATACCGGGACCGGCGGAGGTCATGCATGGCGGTAGAACTGGATCACATCAAGCAGGTTATGGCAGAGGCTGATTGCCTGTTTACCGAGGCCGATGTTGAGGGTGCGCTGGACAACATGGCAGCCGAGATCAGGGCGCGTCTGAGCGACAGCAACCCGATTGTTTACAGTGTCATGAACGGTGGCCTGATCATCAGTGGCAAGCTGCTGCCGAAGCTGCCGTTCCCGATGGAAGTGGGTTATCTGCACGCGACTCGCTATCGCAACAAACTGTCCGGTGGTGAACTGTTCTGGAAGGCGCGTGCAGAGCATTCACTGGTCGGCCGTACTGTGCTGATCATCGATGACATTCTGGATGAAGGTCATACCCTGGCCGCCATCGTCGAGTACTGCCGGGATGCCGGTGCCGAGAATGTTTATACGGCTGTGCTGCTCGACAAACAGCACGACCGCAAGGCCTATCCGGGCATGCGTGCCGACTTTACCGGGCTGGATGTCGAGGATCGCTACATCTTCGGTTACGGTCTGGATTACAAGGGTTACTGGCGCAACGCCGCCGGCATTTTTGCCCTCAAGGGGCACTGAGGCATGATGCGTCGGGCGGTTGCGCTGACCCTGGGGGCGTTGCTGGTGCAGTCGCTTGCCGCTGCCCCGGTGGCGCTGCCGCACGATGAATATCTGCCGGAAGATCTCTACGGTCAGCGTCAGGATAAGCCCGAGCAGGTGTTATTCGAGGTGCAACGCTACAGTCTGACGGTTGCCAGCGAGTTGCGCCCGGGGGCTCGCCCGAATGATGCGCAGGCCAGCGTCTCGCTTCTGCTGGAGGGGCGCAGCGTATTGCCCGGTTCGCCGGTGCAGCGGGCGCGCCTGCAGTTTGTCGATGGCGCCGGTGGGCAGCGCGGCGCACGCCTTGCCGATGACGGTGCTCTGCTCGTCATCAACTATCCGCTGGCCCTGCTGCCCGCTATCCGGCAAATGCTCGATAGCCCCGGCACGGATTACGTGCAGGGGCGGTTCTACGGTAACGGTCTGATCTGGGCCGATCTCCATTCTGCGCCGGTCCCGGCTGCGGACTGAGTTCCGAACTGGTGGGACGCTCGGGGGATGGTTACAATGCCGGCCCTGAACTCTCTGAGGACGTTTCATGCGTAAAGACAAGCAGAAGGTGATCGGTGAGCCGATGACCGACGAACAGGTTGCGGTATTTCTGAACGCACGCCCCTACAACAGCGACGAGTCGGTTGAGTTGCATCTGCTGGTGCGCGCCTATCGCGGCCTGCGTGTGGAAGATTTCGAGCGCTTTCTGGTGATGTTCAAGGCCGCCGGGCACGACCTGAATGCAGTGGGTGCCGATGGCCGTACCTTCCTGGCCATCGTGCGTGAACACGCGCAGGCCGAAGACTACGTCGCGGCCCTGGAAGCAGCAGGCGCCCGTTAAGCCGGCAGCATTCTCCAGCTGGCGCGGGTCTCGCGCCGGCTGATACGGGCAGCTGCCGGTAGCGGCTTGCCGATCCAGCGGGGTTGCAGCTCGTTGATCTCGACCCAGCAGCCCTGCTGCGGCTGTTGCGACAGCGCCCACACGGCAACGCAGACACCCTGGGCGTCAAGCTGGGCGTAGTAGCGGCGGCGCGCGAACAGATTGGCGAACATGACAATTTTTCCTCTGCGACTTTGCGCGCAGCATCGCCCATCGAGATGTCAGCCTGATGACAGTTCACCTGGCCCTCTGTTGGCGCTTTCGGAACCGGAGTATGCTGCGCCTGTCCAAGGTGGCGCCGACCACTTTTCTTTTTTAATCCCGACAGACGGCAGGAGTAAGGTTCTTATGCTCAAGCGTTCAGGCATGTTGCTGCTGGCTCTTATGGCCGCGGTGCTGGTGGGCTGTGCCCACAGTCCTCAGCAGTTGACAGTGCAGCCCCAGATCAACAAGCCGCTCAGCCCGGTTGCCCGCCAGCAGCCGGTCAGTGTGCAGGTGCAGGACACCCGGCAGAACAAGGTGCTGGGAACCCGCGGCGGTATTTACCCCGACTCCAGCAACATCACTATCAGCGACAGTGCGCTGCCGGTGATTCGTCAGCAGGTTGAGCAGGCGCTGCGGCAACTGGGCTTCAGTGTCGTGCCGGAGGGCACGCCAAATGCGAACCGCTTGACGCTGAATCTGGCAGATTTGCGCTATCAGTCGCCGAAGAGCTCGGTCTATGTGACCCAGGCGGATATCAGCGCGACCTTCGTTGCCGAAGCCAGCAATATGAACCGTAATTATCAGGGACGTTTCAGCTCCTCGTTGCAGCAGCGTTTTGGCTACGCGCCTAACCAGGAAACCAATACCAAGCTGGTTACCGACGTGATGAGTGATGCCCTGACTCGGGTGTTCCAGGACCCGATGATTCTTCAGGTGCTGCAGCAGTAAGGCTTGTGCGACTGAACAAAAAAACCGGCCATGTGCCGGTTTTTTTGCCTTCGGCCCACTCAGGTGGGTGGTTGTTGCAGCATCTCGTCGTGCTCGGCCATGTTCCAGGGCAGGACGCCCGGCGAGATGTGCAGAAAATGCAGGTATTTTTCGAAGTGGTCGAGGATGTCGCCAATGATTTCCTGCTCATCATAGCCATAAACATCATAGGTTTGCCCGCCGCGGCGCAGGAAGACCTCAGCCCGATAGTAATGCTGCTGAGCATCATCGTCGGTGCGGCGCATTTCCGGGTAGGCGAAGTCCGGTCGCAGGTATTCGCGCAGACGTATTTCGTAGACGAAATCCAGCTGGTCGGGCTTGCTGATCTGCAGATAGGCGCGGCCGTTATCGGCATCCAGGGCCGCTTCTGCCGGCAAGCCCTGGGCAACCAGTGCCTGGCTCAGGCGCTGCATGGCGGGCATGGCTGTGTTGTGGATAAAGCCCTCCACCGCCGCGCGATCGGGAAAGTTGACGATACTGACCAGACGTTTCTTCCAGTTGGCTGCCAGACTGTTGTCGCTGTAGCGGCTGACCTGCATGTGATGCAGCAGACTGATGTCACGGTGGCCTTCGATGACCAGCGCGCGCCACATGCCGAGCATGGCAATGATCATGATGATGGCGAAGGGCAGGGCGGTGACGATGGTCATGGTCTGCAGGGCACTCAGGCCACCGGCGATCAGCAATACCGCGGCAACTACCCCCTCCAGGATCGCCCAAAAGGCGCGTTGCCATACCGGTGTCTGCAGCACGCCGCCGGAGGCCAGCGAGTCGATCACCAGCGAACCGGAGTCCGATGAGGTGACGAAAAAGGTGACGATCAGTACCACGGTCACGAACGACACGATGCTGGTCAGTGGCAGATGCTCGAACAGCTTGAACAGCGCAATCGCCTTGTCTGCCTGCACTTCGCTGATCAACGTGGTGTAGCCCTCGTTCATGATCAGGTGCAAGGCGGTATCGCCAAACACCGAGAACCAGAGGAAGGTGAAGATGGTTGGCACCAGCATGACGCCGAAGACGAACTGTCGGATGGTGCGGCCGCGGCTGATCTTGGCGATAAATAGTCCGACAAAGGGCGCCCAGGCGATGGTCCAGCCGAAGATGAACAGCGTCCAGTTGCCGATCCAGTCACTGTGGGTGTAGGCCTGCAGGTTGAAGGTGCGCTCAACAATGTTGTTCAGGTAGCTACCGGTGTTCTGCAGGAAGGCTTCGAGGATGAAGATGGAAGGGCCGACCAGAAAGACGAACAGCATCAGCGTCACCGCCAGCACCATGTTCAGGATCGACAGGTTCTTTACCCCCTTGTCCAGCCCGGCCACCACTGAAAACAGGGCGAGCGCGGTCACGGCCGCAATGGTAATCACCTGCACGCTGCTGGCTACCGGAATGCTCGGCCACAGGTAGTTCAGCCCGGCGTTGATCTGCGCGACCGACAGGCCCAGGGTGGTGGCGATACCAAACAGGGTGCCGAGGATGGCGACCACGTCGACGGCGTGCCCGATGGGGCCGTGAATGCGCTCGCCAATCAGCGGGTAGAGGGCCGAGCGCATGGACAGGGGCAGGCCGTGCCGAAAGGCAAAGTAGGCCAGTACCAGACCGACCAGGCCGTAGATCGCCCAGATATGAAAACCCCAGTGAAAGAAGGCGATCTGCATGGCCTGCTTGGCCGCGTCCAGCGTTTCCGGGGCGCCGGCAGGCGGGCTGGCGAAGTGGGTCACCGGCTCGGCGACGCCGAAGAACAGCAGGGCGATCCCGTAGCCGGCCGAGAACAGCATCGCGAACCAGGCCGGGAAGCTGTATTGCGGCTCGGCGTGATCCGGCCCCAGCCGGATATTGCCCCAGCTGCTGCAGGCGACCAGCACCACAAACAGCAGAAAGCTGGCGACGGCCAGCATATAGAACCAGCCAAAGGTGGTGGTGATGTAGCTCAGCGTGCTGGAGAACAGGCTGCCGGCCAGCGCCGGATTGCTGATGGTGCCGATCACCAGAAGCAGGGTAACGATAACGGCAGGGGCAAAGACCGGAACCAGAACGGTTGATTGCCAGCCACGCTTGACGTCAGTCATGCAGATCTCCTTGTCCTGCGTACGCCGGTCCTATGCACCGGCTGCTCCAATGGGGCGCTGAACAGGCCGCGCTGAGCGCGCCACAGGCCGGACGTTCGGCGAGCGTGTTCAGTCGTTGACTGTCAGTGGAGGGTAGCTCAGGGAGAAAAGTTCCGCTCAGTCGCTAGGCTGATCCGGGTCTGGCAACTCGATGCGCACGCGGGCGCTGCCGGCGCGAATCATGCCCAGCTGCTCTGCGGCGCGCTGGGAGACATCGATGATGCGGTGGCCGACAAAGGGGCCGCGATCATTGATTCGCACGACCACGCTGCGGCCGTTGTAGGTATTGGTGACCTTGATCAGGGTGCCGAATGGCAGTGCCGGATGGGCTGCGGTCAGGTCGGTTTCATCATAGGGTTCGCCGCTGGCGGTGCGCTTGCCGTGCAGGCGGGACGAGTAGTAGGAGGCTTTGCCAGTCTGGCTCCAGCCCGGATCGCCGAGCGATAGCGCATCGGCCCTGGCGTTCAGCGCTATCAGTGCAGTCAGTACGGTCAACAGAAAGCGCAGCATGGGGTGACGTCCGGTTAGGCGGCGGAGCCTGTATGACCGCGCCGCCGCCTTCCGGTTCAGCCTTCCAGCTTCTTGCGCAGCAGTTCGTTGACCTGCTGCGGATTGGCCTTGCCCTTGGAGGCCTTCATCGCCTGACCGACGAAGAAGCCGAACATCTTGCCGCGCTTGGCTTCGTCGCTGGCGCGGTACTGTTCGACCTGTGCTGCGTTGGCGGCCAGTACCTCGTCCAGCATGGCCTCGATGGCGCCGCTGTCGGTGACCTGCTTGAGCCCCTTGGCTTCGATGATCGCATCGGCAGAGTCCCCTTCGCCGGCGGCCAGCGCCTCGAATACCATCTTGGCGATCTTGCCGCTGATGGTGTTGTCCTTGATGCGCAGGATCATGCCGCCGAGTTGCGCAGCGCTGACCGGCGATTGCTCGATCTCCAGGCCTTCCTTGTTGAGCAGGCTGGACAGCTCGCCCATCACCCAGTTGGCCGCCAGCTTGGCGTCACCGCAGGTTTGCTGCACCTGCTCGAAGTAGTCGGCCAGTTCGCGGCTGGCGCTCAAGACGCTGGCGTCGTAGGTTGACAGGCCGAACTGGCTTTCGAAACGCTCGCGTTTTTGCTGCGGCAGTTCCGGCAGCTCGCCACGGACTTCTTCGATAAAGCTCGGTTCCAGCACCACGGGCAGCAGGTCAGGGCAGGGGAAGTAGCGGTAGTCGTTAGCTTCTTCCTTGCTGCGCATGGACCGGGTTTCGTCCTTGTTTGGATCGTACAGGCGGGTTTCCTGGACCACCTTGCCGCCATCCTCGATCAGCTCGATCTGGCGCTGGACTTCGGTGTTGATTGCCTTCTCGATAAAGCGGAACGAGTTGACGTTCTTGATCTCGCAGCGGGTGCCGAACTCGGTCTGGCCCTTGGGGCGCACCGAGACGTTGCAGTCGCAGCGCAAGGATCCTTCGGCCATGTTGCCGTCGCAGATGCCCAGATAACGCACCAGCGAGTGGATGGTCTTGGCGTAGGCGACCGCTTCCTTGGCGCTGCGCATGTCCGGCTCGGAAACGATTTCCAGCAGCGGGGTGCCAGCGCGGTTGAGGTCGATGCCGCTCATGCCATGGAAGTCTTCGTGCAGGCTCTTGCCGGCATCTTCTTCCAGGTGCGCGCGGGTAACACCGACGCGTTTGACCGTGCCATCTTCCAGGGTGATGTCCAGGTAGCCCTTGCCGACGATGGGATGATCCATCTGGCTGGTCTGGTAGCCCTTGGGCAGGTCAGGGTAGAAGTAGTTCTTGCGCGCGAAGACGTTGGTCATGCCGATCTCGGCGTCGATCGCCAGGCCGAACTTGACCGCGTTGCGCACGGCCTGAGCGTTGAGCACCGGCAGGGTGCCCGGCATGCCCAGGTCAACCAGGCTGGCCTGGGTGTTGGGTTCGGCGCCGAAGGTGGTGGCGCTGCCGGAGAAGATCTTCGACGCGGTGGTGAGCTGGGCGTGGATTTCCAGCCCGATGACGATTTCCCATTGCATTGCTGTCAATCCTCTCAGTAGCCGGCCGGAGCGCGCTGGTGCCAGTCGGTAACCTGCTGGTACTGGTGCGCGATGTTGAGCAGGCGGGCTTCGCTGAAGTAGGGCCCCAGCAGTTGCATGCCCAGCGGCAGACCGTTGGCAAACCCGGCGGGCAGGGCGACGCCCGGAACCCCGGCCAGGTTGGCGGTAATGGTGTAGATGTCGGTCAGGTACAGGCTGACCGGGTCGTCGATCTTCTCGCCGATCTTGAACGCCGGGGTCGGCGAGGTCGGGCAGAGGATCACATCGACCTGTTCGTAGGCGGCCATGAAGTCGTTCTTGATCAGGCGACGGATCTTCTGGGCTTTCAGGTAATAGGCATCGTAGTAACCGGCCGACAGCGCGTAGGTGCCGACCATGATGCGGCGCTTGACCTCGGCGCCGAAACCTTCGGCACGTGAGCGCTTGTACAGGTCGGTCAGGTCGGCCGGGTGGTCGCAGCGGTAGCCGAAGCGCACGCCGTCAAAGCGGGACAGGTTGGAGGAGGCTTCAGCCGGGGCGATGACGTAGTAGGCCGGAATCGCCAGCTCGGCGTTCGGCAGGCTGATTTCCCTGACTTCGGCGCCGAGCGCCTGAAATTGCTTGACCGCGGCGCTGATGGCGTCGCTGGTCGCAGCGTCCAGGCCGGCGGCGAAGTATTCCTTTGGCAGGCCGATGCGCAGGCCCTTGAGCGAGTCGTTCAGGCTGGCGCTGTAGTCCGGCACCGGCTGGTCGACGCTGGTGGAATCCTTGGCGTCGAAACCGGCCATGACCTGCAGCATCAGCGCGCAGTCTTCGGCGGTGCGGGCCATCGGGCCGCCCTGATCCAGGCTCGAAGCGTAGGCCACCATGCCCCAGCGCGAAACCCGACCATAGGTCGGCTTCAGGCCGGTCAGAGCCGTGAAGCCGGCGGGCTGGCGGATCGAGCCGCCTGTGTCGGTGCCCGTAGCCGCAGCGCACAGGCGGCCGGCTACAGCGGCAGCAGAGCCGCCGGAGGAGCCGCCGGGTACCCGGTCGGTGTCCCAAGGGTTGCGGGTCGGGCCGTAGAAACTGGACTCGGTGGACGAACCCATGGCGAATTCGTCGAGGTTGGTCTTGCCGAGGCTTACCGCGCCGGCGTCGAGGAAGCGCTGGGTGACGGTCGATTCGTACGGCGAAATGAAGTTGTCGAGCATCTTCGAGCCGCAGCTGGTGCGCTGGCCCTGGGTGCAGAACAGGTCCTTGTGCGCCAGCGGAATACCGGTGAGCGCAGTGGCGTTGCCGGCGGCGATGCGGGCATCCGCTGCGGCGGCCTGCTCAAGGGCCGATTCGGCGGTAACGGTGATATAGCTGTTGAGGCTGCCATCAAGCTGTTCGATTCGCTTGAGGTAGTGTTGGGTCAGCTCGACGCTCGAGAGCGTCTTGTTCTGCAAGGCCTGTGACAGTTCGGCCAGAGTTTTCTCGTGCATGGGTGGGTCTCTTGTCTCGGCGCGGCAGGATTATTCGATGACCTTGGGAACCAGATACAGGCCGGCTTCGGTAGCCGGTGCAATGGCCTGGTAGGCCTCGCGCTGGTTGCTTTCGGTGACCTCGTCGGCGCGCAGTCGCTGGGTGGTTTCCAGCGGGTGTGCCAGTGGTGCGACGGCGCTGGTATCCACCGCCTGCATCTTGTCGATCAGCTCAAGAATGCCGGACAGTTTGGCGGTGGTTGCGGGGATGTCGTCTTCGCTGAGGGCAATTCGGGCCAGATGCGCGATCTTTTCCACATCGGTGCGGTCCAGGGACATGTACGTATGCTCCATGTTGCCGGTGATTTCCGGTCGTATGCTGGCGACAGGCGCCGTTTGGTGGTTCGCCACGGAAAATGCGGGCAAAGGCGCGAATTTACCACAGTCGCGCCTTGCCCAAAAACCCCGCCATTGTTAGAGTTGCGACACTTCTGAAAGTACCGATCAGTCACCTGCACGCACTGCGCAGAAGGCCGTCAGTCAAGGCCTTTGGCCACCAGTTCCCGTTTTTGCAGCGTCAGGGTCAGGTGGCTTATCCGTGCTTTTTTCCAATTAACCCACGCGTCTTCGGGGTCTAGTCAACGCATGTTCAAGAAAATTCGTGGCATGTTCTCCAGTGATCTGTCCATCGATCTGGGTACAGCCAACACGCTTATTTACGTCCGGGATCGCGGTATTGTACTGGACGAGCCGTCTGTGGTCGCGATTCGTACCACAGCGGGCAATCAGAAAAGTGTCGTCGCCGTCGGTACCGACGCCAAGCGCATGCTTGGTCGTACACCCGGTAACATTCAGGCCATTCGTCCGATGAAGGACGGCGTCATCGCCGACTTCAGCGTCTGTGAAAAGATGCTGCAGTACTTCATCAACAAGGTGCATGAAAATAGCTTTATTCAGCCCAGCCCCCGCGTGCTGATCTGCGTTCCGTGCAAATCGACCCAGGTCGAGCGTCGTGCCATTCGTGAGTCGGCTCTGGGCGCGGGTGCCCGCGAAGTCTATCTGATCGAGGAGCCGATGGCCGCGGCGATCGGCGCCGGCCTGCCGGTGGAAGAGGCGCGTGGCTCCATGGTGGTCGATATCGGTGGCGGTACGACTGAAATCGCGTTGATTTCCCTCAATGGTGTGGTTTACGCCGAGTCTGTCCGAGTTGGTGGTGACCGCTTCGATGAAGCCATTGTGACCTATGTACGTCGCAACTATGGCAGCCTGATCGGTGAATCCACTGCCGAGCGTATCAAGCAGGAAATTGGTGTGGCTTTCCCCGGCGGTGAAACGCTGGAAGTGGATGTGCGTGGCCGTAACCTGGCCGAGGGTGTGCCGCGCAGCTTTACCCTGAACTCAACCGAAGTGCTTGAGGCGCTGCAGGAGTCGCTGGCGACCATCGTTCAGGCGGTCAAGAGCGCGCTGGAACAGTCGCCGCCGGAATTGGCTTCCGATATCGCCGAGCGTGGCCTGATTCTGACCGGCGGCGGCGCGCTGCTACGTGATCTGGACAAGCTGCTGACTCAGGAAACCGGTCTGCCGGTGATTGTCGCCGAAGATCCGCTGACCTGCGTTGCCCGTGGTGGCGGCAAGGCGCTGGAAATGATGGACCAGCACACCATGGATCTGCTGTCGACCGAGTGATCAGGCTGGTGGCAAGCCGCGCGGGACGGGAGTGCCGGCTCTGTCCGGCTTGCCGCTGACGGCAACTAACCTGTGGCTGCGAGGAGCCTGCCATCAAACCGCTATTCATCAAGGGGCCGTCGCTTGGCGTTCGCCTGGTTGTGCTGACGGTGCTGTCCATCGCCCTGATGGTGGTGGACGCCCGCTTCGACGCCCTCAAACCGCTGCGTGCCCAGCTGGGTCTGCTGGTCGCACCGCTGTATTCCGCTGCCGAGATGCCGGTGCGCGCCTGGCAGATGGCGGCTGAACTGACGACCAGCCGAGCTCAGCTGATTGCCGAGAACGAGCGCCTGCGCGCCGAAGCGCTGCTGACCCAGCGCAAGCTGCAGAAGTTGGCAACGCTGACGGAGCAGAACGTGCGGCTGCGCGAATTGCTCAATTCCTCCTCTCTGGTCGACGAGCGGGTGCTGGTCTCCGAGCTGATCGGCGTCGATCCCAACCCCTTTACCCAGCGGATTCTGATTGACAAGGGCGAGGTTGATGGTGTCTTCCTCGGTCAGCCGGTGCTCGATGCAACCGGTCTGATGGGACAGGTTGTCGAGGTGCTGCCGCACAGTGCCCGGGTACTGCTTATTACGGACGCCTCCCACAGCCTGCCGGTGCAAATCAATCGCAATGGTCTGCGCGCCCTGGCTGCCGGGACCGGGCGTAACGAATGGCTTGAGCTGCGCTTTGTGGGTGATACCGCCGATGTGCGCGAGGGCGATATTGTGGTCAGCTCCGGGCTGGGGCAACGCTTTCCGGCGGGCTACCCGGTTGGTCGGGTGCATTCGGTGATTCGTCACCCGGCCCAGTCCTTTGCCGAAGTCCGGGTGACGCCCTCGGCCCAGCTTAACCGCAGCCGTTACCTGTTGCTGGTGTTCAGCCCGGAAAGTGGCTACGGCGACGTGTTGCCGGCGCTGGAGCTGTTGCCTGATGACGCCCCGGACGCTGCCGAGGACGTCGAATCTGCGGCGGATGCTGAAGCGGAGGAGGCAGGCAATGCAGACTAGTCTGGCCATTATCCTGAGTATTCTGGCAGCGCTGTTGCTGAGTGTCATGCCGATGCCTGATCCGGTCAGCCTGGGGCGCCCCATGTGGCTGGCAATGGTGCTGGCCTACTGGGTCATGGCGCTGCCGCACCGGGTTGGTCTGCTGACTGCGTGGCTGGCCGGGCTGGTGTCGGACGTGCTTTTCGGTCAGCTATTCGGCCAGAATGCGCTGGTCATGACGCTGGTGGTCTGGATGGTTTTGCTGCTGTACCAGCGCATCCGGCGCTTCCCGCTATGGCAGCAGAGCCTGGTGATGCTGCCGGTGTTTGGCATCGCCCAGATGGTTCTGCTGTGGCTCAACAGCCTCAGCGGCAATCGCCCGCCGACGCTGCTGTTTTTGCTCCCGGCCGTGGTCAGCGCAGTGCTGTGGCCCTGGGTTTTCTCCCTGTTACGCGGGGTAAGGCGGCGATTCCATGTCAACTGAACTGTTGCTGGCCTCCGGTTCCCCGCGCCGGCGCGAGCTGCTCGAACAGATTGGGGTGCCAACAGCACGCCTGCTCTGCAGCGTTGATGAACAGGTCCGACCGGGCGAGGCTCCGGTGGACTATGTTGAACGCGTGACCCGTGACAAGATCCGCGCCGCGATTCAGGCCGCGCCGGGGCGGGTGGTCCTGGCGGCCGACACGGCGGTGGTGCTGGGCGATCGGATTCTCGGCAAACCGGTTGATCGCGCCGATGCACTGCAGATGCTCAGCGCCCTGTCCGCCGCCGAGCACGTGGTCATGACTGCGGTCGCCGTTGGTTGCGATCAACGCATCGAGCTGGTTCGGGTGGATACCCGGGTCCGCTTCCGGGCGTTGCAGGCTGATGAGATTGCTGCCTACTGGGATACCGGCGAGCCGGCTGATAAGGCAGGCAGTTATGGCATTCAGGGATTGGGCGCGATTTTCGTCGAGCGTATCGAGGGCAGCTACAGCGCCGTGGTGGGTTTGCCGCTGCAGGAAACCGCGACGTTACTCAAATCCTTTGGCATCCCCTGCTGGCAGCGCTTCTGACGCGGCTGTTCCAGGGCTCGGATCACCGGTATTCTGGTGACAGAACAGGAGTGGTAGAGCCCATGAGTGAAGAAATTCTGATCAATATCACGCCGATGGAGACCCGCGTTGCGCTGGTCGAGAACGGCGTGCTGCAGGAAGTCCACATCGAGCGCACCCAGCGCCGCGGTATTGTCGGCAATATCTACAAGGGCAAGGTGGTTCGTGTGCTGCCTGGCATGCAGGCAGCGTTCGTCGATATTGGCCTTGAGCGTGCCGCATTTATCCACGCCTCGGAAATTTCCGACCGTGAGGGCCAGGCGGTCGAGCCGATCAGTGCACTCGTGCATGAGGGTAAGGCGCTGGTGGTGCAGGTTACCAAGGATCCGATCGGTACCAAGGGTGCACGCTTGACCACCCATCTGTCGGTGCCCTCGCGCTATCTGGTCTATATGCCGCGGACACCGCATGTCGGTATCTCCCTGAAAATCGAGGACGAGGCCGAGCGTGAAAGGCTCAAGCAGGTGGTTGCCGACTCGCTTGAGCAGGAGGGGATTCAGGAAGCCGGTGGCTATATTTTGCGCACCGCCGCCGAAGGCGCCCGGCAGGAAGATATCCTGGTCGATATCCGCTACGTGCGCCGCCTGTGGCAGCAGATAAGCCAGCAGATGGGCTCCGCGCCTGCCCCTTCGGTTATCTACGAAGACTTGCCGCTGGCCCTGCGCACCCTGCGCGATCTGGCCAACCCCAGGCTGGAAAAGATTCGCATCGACTCGCGGGAGACCTTTCAGAAGGTCGAGCAGTTCGTCCGTGAGCTGATGCCTGGGGTCGAAGAATTGCTGGAGCACTACCCGGGCGAGCGACCGATCTTCGACCTCTACAGTGTCGAGGATGAAATTCAGCGGGCCATGGAGCGCCGGGTGATGCTCAAGTCCGGCGGGCATCTGGTGATCGATCAGACTGAAGCGATGACCACCATCGATGTCAACACCGGTGCCTTCGTGGGTCACCGCAACCTTGAGGAAACCATCTTCAAGACCAATCTGGAGGCGGCGACAGCCATTGCCCGTCAGCTGCGGCTGCGTAACCTCGGCGGCATCATCATCATCGACTTCATCGATATGGAAGACGAGGAGCATCAGCGCCAGGTTCAGCGCACGCTGGAAAAGCAGCTGGAGCGCGATCACGCCAAGACCAATATCATCGGCATCACCGAGCTGGGGCTGGTGCAGATGACCCGCAAGCGCACCCGCGAGAGTCTCGAGCAGGTGCTGTGCGAGCCCTGCCCCAGCTGCCAGGGCCGGGGCATTCAGAAGACCCCGGAAACCGTGTGCTACGAAATCTTCCGGGAAATCCTGCGTGAGGCGCGTGCCTATCAGGCGGGAGCCTATATGGTACTGGCCTCACAGTCGGTGGTGGATCGGCTGCTTGACGAGGAGTCCGGGAACGTCGCTGACCTTGAGTTGTTCATTGAGCGCCCGATCAAGTTCCAGGTGGAAACCATGTACACCCAGGAGCAGTATGACGTGGTGCTGATGTAATGGGACGTTGATCCGGTGCTCTGGCAACGCTGGCTTACCCGTGGTCTGAATGGCCTGATCTGGCTGCTGGTCGCCTGGCTGCTGGCGGCGGCCGCCTATGTCAGCCTTGGCCGCCAACTGGTGCCGGTGGTCGCCGACTATCAGGCTGAGCTGGTGGCCAAGGCCGAGTCGTTGTCTGGCCGGCACATCGAGCTGCGCTCGCTCAGTGGCGAGATGCAGGGCAGCCAGCCGGTGCTGACGTTGCGGGGGCTGCGGGTTCACGAAAATGCCGCCCCCGATAGCCCGGTGTTGTTCGATCTGGACGATGTGACGGCGCGGCTGGATGTCTGGCGCAGCCTCTGGCTGCGCAGGCCGGTGATGGATGCCCTGCAGATTCGTGGTCTGGCGCTGGCGCTGAGCCAGGACGAGCAGGGACGCTGGCACCTGCAGGGGCTGGGCGAGCGCACCCGTCAGGTGGGCGGGCTGGAGCAGGCGCTGGCCGCCCTGCGCGAGCATCACCGGATCACCCTGCTCGATACGAGCGTGCAGGTCAGCCCCTTTGGTGAACCCCAGTGGCGGTTTGACCGTGGCGAGATGACGCTGCTCAATGGCCAGGGCTGGCAGCGACTGGATGGTCGTCTGAGTCTGCCTGATGGCGAGCGGCTGCGCTGGCAGATCAGTGCCCTGGTGCCCGGAGGCAATCTAGACGCGGCGTCATTCGGCTTCTTCCTCGAGCTGCCTGCAAGCGACTGGAGCCGTTGGCTGCCAGCGGCCTGGCTTGAGCGCGCCCATCTGCGCGAGCTGACGCTGGGCGGGCGTTTCTGGGGCAACTGGCAGGATGCCCGTCTCCAGCTGCTTCAGGGCACGCTGGTTGCGCCCGAAATCGGGCTGCAGACGGCGACTGATGAGCCGGTTCTGAATGACCTGTTTGCCCGGTTTCAATATCGCGATGACGGCGATTTGCAGCAGTTGGCAGTGCAGGATCTGAGCATGCACCTTGGCGAAGAGGTCTGGCCGACAACCAACCTGCAAGGTCAGCATCAGCGCAGCTCTGGCAACTGGTCTCTGGCGCTGGACCGGCTGAGGCTGGATCGCGCGGCACTCTGGGTGACTACGCTGGCGCCTGACCAGCCGGTTGCCGAACTGGTGTCGGAGCTGGCGCCGCAAGGCACACTGCGTCAACTGTCGGCCAGCGGTCAGGGGGCGGTTACCGATTTGCAGTCACTGCAGTTCAGCGCGGCGCTGGAGCAGGTCGGTGTGCAGGCGTTTCACAACGCACCGGCGATCAGCGGCGTCACTGGCACCATCAGCGGCAGCCCGGCAGCGGGTGAGCTGCGCGTCGACAGTCAGAGCTGGAGCATGCAGCTGCCCAATCTGTTCCCCCAGCCCTGGGAGTATGCTCGGGCGCAGGGGGCGCTGAATTGGCGCTGGTCGCGTGAGCAGGGCCTGCAGCTGAATGCACCGGGCATGGCAGTCAGCGGACCACAGGGGCAGGCCAGCGCGGCGCTTGATCTGCACCTGCCGCCAAAGGGCCAGACACCGACCATGGATCTGCGGATGGCCTTGCGCAACTCAAGTGCAGAGCACCACCAACCCTATCTGCCGCTGCGTGCTCCGGCTTTCAGCCCGGCGCTGGCCAAATGGCTGGCCGCAAGTGAGGCCAAGGGTCGGGTACCATTGGCCATCTTTGAATACACCGGCTCGCTGCTCAAGGGCGCGACACCCGAGGAGCGGCAGCTTGGCCTGTATATCCAGCTGCGTGACGGTCAACTGCACTTTCAGCCTGGCTGGCCGGCGTTGACCGAACTGGATGGCGACATGCTGCTGTACGACGGGCTGCTCAGTGTACGCAGCCGCCACGCCCGGTTGCTGGATTCGATTTCGACCGATGCCCGAGCCCAGGCGCAGCTGCTGCATCGCAGCGGTCCGCCTGTGCTGACGGTTGACGCGGGCTTCAGAGGGCCGTTGAGCGATGGGCTGAAATTGATGCAGGACGGTCCGCTGGCGGAGCTGACCGGTAATCCGCTGGCCGGCTGGCGTGCTGACGGCGAGATAGGTGGTGAGCTGAATCTGGCCATCCCGCTGCAGCGCAGCGAGCCCTCTGCGCCGGGGCTGGCGATTGAGCTTAGCGCGGATGTGCAGGCCAGTCGGCTGGATATTCCGGTGCTGCAGGCGCCCATCGAGGATGCCAGTGGGCAGCTGCATTTTTCCCGTGAGCAGGGCATTCGCGCCGACAATTTGAGTGGCCGCTTTCTGGGGGGCGCTGTCAGCGGCAGCATGTCGCCTTTGGGGCCGCGTGGCCAGCGTCTTGAGCTTAGCGGGCGCCATCAGGTTGAGACTCTGCGTCAATGGAGCCTGCTGCCAACCGTCCCATCGGGTGTTGCCAAGGGCCGGGTGGACTGGCAGGCCGTCATGGATATCCGCAGCGGGCAGCAGGACCTGACGATCACCAGCGACCTCAAGGGCGTTGAGTTGACGGTGCCGGCGCCCTTTGCCAAGCGGGCTGCCCCGGCGCGAACACTCAGGCTGCAGATGACGCTTGCCGGTGGCGAGCAGCAGTGGCAACTGGCGATGGGCGACAGCCTCAAGGGGCTGTTACGTTACCGCCGGGGCGAGCTGTCCGGTGACCTGCGTTACGCCAGCGGGTCGCCCCAGCCGCCAACCGGGCGGGCGTTGAGCATTCAGGCGCAGCTGCCTGCACTGGACTGGGATAGCTGGCGCGAGTGGGCCGGGCGTCTGGGTGGCAGCCGGGACAGAGGAGGCGCTGCAGCCGCAGCCGGTGGCGCATTGGCTAAGCTGGTACGTCAGCTGGAGGTACGCACTGATACCTTCACCGGCTTTGGTCTGACCCTTGAAGATACTCATGCGATCATCGCCCGTGAGGCTGCGCACTGGCGGGTGACGGTCGACCAGGCCGATGTCGAGGGTCGTATTCTGGTGCCTGACGACTCGACCCAGCCGATCGACATTGCCCTGCAGCGGCTGCGTCTCAACGCCGTCGATGAGGATATCAGTCAACTGCCGGTTGTGCTGCCGAGCGACCAGGCGGTGCAGGAAGAACAGCCCGATCCGCTGGCCGACTTCCGACCCTCGACTCTGCCGCCGCTGGATGTGCGCATTGACCAGCTGTCCTGGGGCGGTAAGCCGATTGGTCTGGCGCGCTTCCGGCTGCGTCCCGATGCGACCGGCGCCACCTTGCCGGAGCTGGAGCTTAATTTGCGCGGGCTGCGACTCACGGGCAATATGGATTGGCGCGAGCAGCCGGCGCACAGTGTTTTCGAAGGTAGCCTGGAGGCTGCAGATATCGGCCAGGTACTGCAGGCCTGGGGATACGCGCCGACCATTACCAGCGAGCGCTTTGTGACCAACGCCGCGTTGAATTGGCCAGGCTCCCCTGCTGCATTCAAGCTGCGCCGGGCCTCGGGTACTCTGGGTATCGAAGCCCGTGATGGCATGCTCCAGAGCGGTGAGACCAGCGCAGAGGCATTGCGGGTATTCGGTCTGCTCAACTTCAACGCCCTGACCCGGCGCCTGCGGCTCGACTTCTCCGACCTGTTCAGCAAGGGAACGGCCTATGACACTCTGGATGGGGGGCTGTATGTCGACAACGGTGTGCTGCACAGCGAGCAGCCGGTTGTGCTCGAGGGGCCCGGCGTCAAGATTCAGAGTGACGGCAGTCTGAATCTGCGCACCAACGAGGTTGATATGGGCATGCTGGTGACCCTGCCGGTGACCAACAACCTGCCGTTGGCTGCCCTGATCGCCGGCGCTCCGCAGATTGGCGGTGTGCTATTTCTGGCGGACAAGATTCTCGGTGACAAGGTCGCCCGTTTTGCCTCGGTCAAGTACAAGATCAGTGGCGACTGGCAGCAACCGACAGTCGAGTTTGATCGTGCCTTTGACAACAAGGCAGCACTGGAGGAGGACTGATGTCCAGAGTAGCGGCCATTCAGATGACCAGTGGTCCGGTGGTAGCTGACAACCTGCAGCGCGCCGGCGAACTGATTGCTCAGGCAGCCGAGCAGGGCGCCGAGCTGGTGCTGTTGCCCGAGTGCTTCGCCGCCTTCGGTAATCGTTCGCTGCAAGCCATTGCCGATGCTGAATGGGGCAGTGAACGACCGATCCGCCGGTTTCTTGCGGCGCAGGCCAGAGCGCACGGACTCTGGGTAATAGGCGGCAGCCTGCCGTTGCCGGGCTGTGCCGGCGGCAAGCCGCTGGCCTGTCAGCTGGTGGTCGATGAGCAGGGGCGCGAGGTGGCCCGCTACGACAAGTTGCACCTGTTTGATGTGGATGTCGCAGACAGTCATGGCAGTTACCGCGAATCGAATGACTATGGCTTCGGCGATCAGGTGCTCTGCGTCGATAGTCCGGTCGGGCGGGTTGGCCTGAGTATCTGCTACGATGTGCGCTTTCCCGAGCTCTATCAGGCTTTGCGTGCCGATGGTGCCGAACTGATCGTGGTGCCGGCTGCGTTTACCGCGGTAACGGGTGCTGCCCATTGGGAAGTGCTGCTGCGTGCCAGGGCGGTCGAGACCCAGTGTTGGGTGCTGGCCGCCAACCAGACCGGAGAGCACCCCAGTGGCCGTCAGACCTTCGGTCACAGCTGTCTGATTGATCCCTGGGGCGTGGTGCAAGCCAGCCTGCCAGGCGGTGAAGGTGTCGTTGTCGGCGCACTGGATCAAACGCAGCTTGCATCAGTGCGTGCGCGCATGCCTATCCTCAGCCACCGTCGTTTTGCCCTTGCAGCCCAGCCGCTGCCCGTGGCCAAGGAGTCCGAACATGAGTGACCTTATTTCCCGTGCCGAGCAGGCGCTGCTGCAGCCTGCCGACCTGACTGCCGATGCCGTCGCTGGCGTCCTCGGCACCCTGTTGCAGGCCCCGGGTGTGGATGCCGCTGATCTGTATTTTCAGCATCAGCTGAGCGAGTCCTGGGTGCTGGAAGATGGCATCGTCAAGGACGGCAGCTTCCATGTTGATCAGGGCGTCGGCGTGCGCGCCCTTTCCGGTGAGAAGACCGGCTTTGCCTACAGCAACGATATCCGCCTGCCGGCTTTGACTCAGGCTGCCGGTGCTGCGCGTTCAATCGCGCGGGCCGGACAGACCGGCAGTGTGCAGGCCTGGCAGCGCCCGGACTGCACGCCGCTGTATCCGTCAGTCAATCCGCTGGACGTGATACCTCAAGCTGACAAGGTCGGGTTTCTGCAGCGAATCGATGCCTTTACCCGTAGCCTGGACCCACGCATTACCCAGGTCAGCGTCAGTCTCAGCGGTGTGCATGACACCGTTCTTGTTGCTGCCAGTGACGGTACCTGGTCAGGTGATGTCCGACCGCTGGTGCGCATGAATGTCAGCGTGATCATGGAGCAGAACGGTCGTCGCGAGCGCGGCAGCAGCGGTGGCGGCGGGCGTACCGATTACCTCTATTTCGAAGCCGAGGAACGCGCTCTGGGGTACGCCCGCGAGGCGGTCCGCCAGGCCTCGATCAATCTTGAAGCGATCGCGGCCCCTGCTGGCAGCATGCCGGTGGTAATGGGGCCCGGCTGGTCCGGTGTGCTGTTGCACGAGGCGGTCGGCCACGGTCTTGAAGGCGATTTCAACCGCAAGGGCAGCTCAGCCTACAGCGGTCGTGTTGGCGAAAAAGTTGCGTCAAGTCTCTGCACCATCGTTGATGACGGCACCCTGCCCGGTCGTCGCGGCTCTCTGACCGTGGATGACGAAGGAGTTCCGACCAACTGCACCACGCTGATCGAGAACGGCGTGCTCAAGGGCTACATGCAGGACAAGCTCAATGCCCGTCTGATGGGCGTGGCCGCGACGGGCAACGGTCGCCGCGAATCCTACGCACATTTGCCCATGCCGCGCATGACCAACACCTATATGCTGGCAGGCGAGAGTGATCCGGAAGAAATCATTGCGTCGGTCAAGAAGGGTATCTACTGCGCCAACCTGGGCGGTGGTCAGGTGGATATCACCAGCGGCAAGTTTGTGTTCTCCACCAGTGAGGCCTATTTGATCGAGGACGGCAAGATCACCGCGCCGGTGAAGGGCGCAACGCTGATTGGCAATGGTCCGGAGGCGATGAGCCGGGTGTCGATGGTCGGCCACGACCTCAAGCTCGATACTGGCGTCGGTGTGTGCGGCAAGGATGGACAGTCGGTGCCGGTCGGCGTCGGCCAGCCAACGCTGAAGATTGATCAGATTACGGTGGGCGGGACCGGCTGAAGCCGGGCCCGCAGCCACAGCAAAAGCTTCAAGCTGCAAGTAAAACCCGCGTGGTTCGGAATGGCGCGGCTTTTACTTGGGGCGCCGCACCGAAGCAGATAGCGTATAGAAATACTTGATGGCCCAGTCGTCTGCATCACCCTGATTACGCTTGCAGCTTGCAGCTTGCAGCTTGCAGCTTGCAGCTTGCAGCTTGCAGCTTGCAGCTTGCAGCTATCAGTGCCCCTCAAACCGCCCGGCCAGCCGGTTCTTGCGCACCTGATCGACCGGGAACACCTTGCCGCTCATGGCGACGTAGACGCCGTGGGGCAGGCAGTTTAGGGCGCCGATGGCGAGGCCGAGGTTGAAGCTGGCGTCGGTATCGCGAAAACGGGCCGGCTGCATTGCGCCGGTCAGGACGATGACCTTGCTGTCGATATCGGCCAGCGCCGCTCCGGTTACGGTCATGGTGTCGGTGCCGTGGGTGATGAGGATGTGCTCGTAGGGGCAGGCGGCGACCTTGGCGTGAATCAGGTCTCGATCGGCGTCGGTCAGCTCAAGGCTGTCCTTGCGGGTGAGGGATTCAATTGCGTACTCGAAACCCACCCGTGCCTGCTGCAGAATATCCTCCGCCATAGGGTCGCCGATCTGAAAGTCGCTCAGGGCGTCGAAGTAGACCTTGTCGATGGTGCCACCGGTAGAGAAAATCTGAATGAACATCCTGTTTCCTTGCTGATGAGTCTGTCTGCACATGTCTGCTGATATTGAACAGTGTACCGCGCCGACGCGCACCTGGTGGGTGTATATGGTGCGCGCCGAGAACGGTCATCTGTATACCGGCATCAGTGTTGATCCGCAGCGCCGTTTTGAGCAGCACCAGCGCGGCAAGGGCGCGCGGTTTTTCAATCGCAGCCCGGCGGCAGCGCTGGTGTGGCGACGTGAGTGCGTCGATCAGGGCGACGCCCTGCGGCAGGAAATCGCCATAAAGGCGCTGACACGCAAGGCCAAGGAGCAGCTCATCAGTCAGCTGGATGAGATCTCATCAGTCGCGCCGAGAGACTAGTCAGCGCTGCTTTCAACGGTCTAAAGTGGCTGCTCAATTTGCCGGAGAGCTGTCATGACTGATCTGATTCTGCACCATTACCCGCAATCTCCCTTTGCCGAAAAGGCGCGTCTGATGCTCGGTTTCAAAGGCCTGTCGTGGCATTCGGTCATGATTCCGCCAGTCATGCCAAAGCCTGATCTGACCGCATTGACCGGTGGCTATCGACGCACTCCGGTGCTGCAGATCGGCGCCGACATTTACTGTGATACGGCGTTGATCGCACGTCGACTTGAGCAGGAAAAGGCCGCTCCTGCGCTGTTTCCCGAGGGCCAGGAAGCGGCCGCTGCCGGCCTCGCCCAATTGGCTGATCAGGTGTTGTTTCAGCATGCGGTTGCCATCAACTTCCAGCCACAGGGGCTGGCCGAACGCTTTGCCGGCATGCCCGAGCAGGTGGTCAAGGGCTTTGTTGCCGACCGTCAGAAGCTGTTTAGCGGGGGCAGCGCCAGCCGCCTCGAGACCGATGTGGCACTGAGCCAGTGGCCGGCTCTGCTGTCGCGTCTGGAGTTGCAGTTGGAGCGCGATGGCGACTTCCTGCTGGGTGAGCACCCCAGCGTGGCTGATTTTGCCCACTACCATGCGCTCTGGTTTGTCGCCAGCAACCGTGCGGTGGCCGCAGCGCTGGACCCGTATCCGGCGGTGCGTGCCTGGATGCAACGGGTTGCTGACTTCGGTCACGGCTCCCATACCCAGATGAGTGGCGAACAGGCCATTGCCATTGCCCGCGACAGCGCGCCCGCTGCGCTGCCAGCTGATGCCATTGCCAGCCCGGGTGGCTTTGAGACTGGTCAGGCGGTGACCGTCAGTGCAGTTGATTACGGCACCGACGAAGTGGCAGGTACCCTGCTGTTCGAGGGGGCGGAAGAGATCATCATTGCCCGCGAGGACGAACGCGCGGGGCTGGTACACGTTCACTTTCCACGCTTCGGTTTCCGCATTCGCGCGGCCTGAGCTCTGCCGGCGGCGGGCTTCCCCCGCCGCCGGTTACGGGGCTGAGCTCGTCAGCAAGAGTCGGGTGTGACGTTGCTCAAGCAGGTTGAAAACCAGCCTGCCGGGCCAGGCGTTTTTCCAGGTCAGCAGCAGTGCGCCTTTCAACGTCAGTCCGCGTCTTCCCTGGCTGTCTATGTCTGGAGTGCAGTACCCCTGAGCGACCAGTTCGTCGGACTCGCGCGCCAGGAATCGTTCGATTGGAGCAAAGCCCTGATCTTTCGGGTAGGCGATGGCCGCTGCCGAATTCGGCAGGCATGCGCGCAGGTGTTGCAGGGTGCTGAACAGGCGCTTCAGGTTGTTCACGCCGGTCATGCGCACGCCGATGCGGCAGGGCATGGAGGGATAGGAGGAGAGGCTGGGGGCGTTGTGGACATCCAGCAGGCTGCCGTCTGCATACAGCTGGGTAAACTCGGCGTAGGTCACCCGGCGCTTGCCAGTGGTCATGGTTACCAGCATTGCGGCGGCCTGATCGCGTGGATGAACGTACAGCGAAAAGTGGCTTGTGGTGTGGCTGGAAGGCAAAACCGAGGAGCCAACATGGGCGAACTCCAGTGCCTGGAGCTGCTCATCAAGCCGCCGGAAGACCTCCCCGCGATCAGCGAGGAAGCGCGCGTGATCGGTGTTGTTGAAGCGTACTCTGGCCGGAATCCGCTGGGTGCGCAGAACCAGCCAGGGGCCGATCACGTTGATCGCAACTACCGGTAACAGCAAAACAGCCAGCAACAGGTTCAGCATGGCCTGTGCCTCCCATTTATTATTCTTTTGATGATGGGGCGACGGATTACCATCTCTGTGAAAAAGGTTTAGTTCAGGATCGGCGGCAGGTCAACGGCGGGCGGCTGCGTGGACCGCCGGATGGGCGTATGCTGACTGACCGCTGGCTGGGCTGCGAAGGCTGCACAGCGATCCATTCGAGTCATGATTGTTGGGGGGAGTGTGGACAGCATCATCGTTGTAGACAACCTGACCAAAACCTACGAGACCGGGTTCCGGGCGCTCAAGGGCGTCAGCCTGAGCATTCGACGTGGCGAGATCTTCGCCCTGCTGGGCCCCAATGGCGCCGGTAAGACCACCATGATCAGCATCATCTGCGGGTTGGTCAACGCCAGCAGCGGCCGGGTGCTGGTCGACGGCTACGACAACGTGCGCGAGTACCGCAAGGCGCGCAGTCGGATCGGCCTGGTGCCGCAGGAGCTGACCAACAACATGTTCGACAGCGTCTGGGCTACGGTGCGCCTGAGTCGTGGCCTGTTCGGCAAGCCGCGCAACGACGCGCTGCTGGAGCAGATCCTGCGCGAGCTTTCGTTGTGGGACAAGCGCCATGAGCGAATCATGGCGCTGTCCGGTGGCATGAAGCGCCGGGTGCTGATTGCCAAGGCGCTGGCGCACGAGCCCGAGGTACTGTTCCTTGATGAACCCACTGCGGGCGTTGACGTCGAGTTGCGCCGTGACATGTGGAACATGGTGCGACGGCTGCAGCAGCGCGGCGTCACTATCATCCTCACGACTCACTACATCGAAGAGGCCGAGGAAATGGCCGACCGCATTGGTGTGATTCGCCAGGGGGAGCTGATTCTTACCGAAGACAAGAACACCCTGATGCAGCAGTTGGGCACCCGCCAGCTTACCTTGCAGTTGCAGCAGCCGCTGGAGGCGGTGCCCGAGGCGCTCGCCGGCTACCCTTTGGTGCTGGCAGAGCAGGGGCATGCACTGGTGTATACGTTTGATGCCAAGGCGGAGCAGAGTGGCATCGCGGAACTGCTCAAGCGCATCGATCAGCTCGGCATCGAGGTACGTGACCTGCACTCCAGTCAGAGCTCGCTGGAGGACATTTTCGTCGGGTTGGTGCATAGCCGGGCGCAGACAGACGAACAGGCAACGGGGAGCGCCGCATGAATCTTTACGGAGTAAAGGCGATCTATTTGTCGGAAATGGCGCGCATGATGCGCACCCGGCTGCAGAGTATCGCCTCGCCGGTAATCTCGACCTCGCTGTATTTCATCGTGTTCGGTGCTGCAATCGGCACCCGCATGACCGAGGTGGACGGGGTCAGCTACGGTGCCTTTATCATTCCGGGCCTGATCATGCTCATGCTGCTGAACGAGAGTATCTCCAATGCGTCGTTCGGCATCTACATGCCGCGTTTTACCGGCACCATCTACGAAGTACTGTCGGCACCGGTGTCGCCGGTAGAAATAGTTGTCGGTTATGTCGGCGCGGCTGCGACCAAATCGGTGCTGCTCGGCTTGCTCGTGCTGCTTACAGCACGTTTGTTTGTCGATTACGAAATCCAGCACCCGGTCTGGATGCTCGGCTTTCTGATCCTGACGGCGGTGACCTTCAGCCTGTTCGGTTTCATCATCGGCGTCTGGGCGGATGGTTTCGAGAAGCTGCAGATCATCCCGCTGATGATTGTCACGCCGTTGGCGTTTCTGGGCGGCAGCTTTTACTCGATCACCATGCTGCCACCATTCTGGCAGACGGTGACGCTGTTCAACCCGGTGGTCTATCTGATCAGCGGGTTCCGCTGGAGCTTCTACGGCGCCGCCGATGTGCACATTGGCGTAAGTGTGGGAATGACGCTGGTGTTTCTGACCCTGTGCACCACTGCGGTCTGGTGGATCTTCCGCACCGGGTATCGGATCAAGCCCTGAAGCAGGTAGCCGGCGGCGCCATGGCGAGTTCCAGTGGCCTTGAGCTTAGGGGGGGCACCGCTGGACTTGCAAGATGGCATCCCATTCCCTGAATTGTTAGCTATTGCGAGGTTAGCCTTTCGCCTTCACGGCGAGCCAAGAGGGGCCGCTTGCCCGGCCCCCCTTGGCGATCCCCCCGGGCACCCGACTACGCGGCCCTGCGGGTTCGCTGCGTTGCTCGGGCTGGCGGGGGCCGGCAGAACTCGTCGCTACGCGCCTCAAACAGGCTGCCGTCCTTCTTCCCGCCCGCCCTGTGCTACTCGCCCGCGTAAACGGGGCAACCCCGAGTGCACACTCCGCCAGCAGGCAATTGGCAGAAGTCCGTTGCATGAAGTCGTTGATGTGGCTCCCGCGGATGCAGCGTTAGGCTTGTTATTTGGGGATCAGGTCAATGTCATGTATTGCATTGGGCGCACCAACTGTGAGTGTTTGGAGGTGATAGCCCGGCGCATTGATGATCATCGTATCTTGGGGTAGCCAGGAACCTTGCAGTGAATAGGAGCCGAATGCGTTAGTGGTGGTGCTTGCTCGTCCAACGGTGACCGTGGCTGACGATATCGGGCTACCTGTGGGCTTGTCCCGAACAACGCCTTGAACGGTGCTACAAGCTGTAAGAGTCATTACTATGGATACGGTAAAAATAGTGCGAGCGAGTGCTTTCATTAGCATTCCTTTGCGTGGTTGATGGCGAAATAATGTCTCGAATTTTGCATCCTTGCAATCGCTAAGGTTTTAGCGCCGCTTGTTGCGCAGTTGCTGTACCAGCCCCTTGGGCGGGTGGCGGATAACCAGGGCGTCTTCGCTTTCGTCGTATTCCACCCGCTCGCCAAGCAGATGTGACTCAAAGCTGATCGACAGGCCATCGGCCTTGCCGTAATAGCGCATGAAATTGTTGATTGCGCGCTTGTCGGCGGGCATCTCCGGATTCAGGCCGTAGTCCTTGTTGCGGATGTAGTCGTAGAAGGCGCGGGGATGCTCTTCGTCGATCACGCCCGACAGTTCTTCCAGTGCGACCTGCTCACCGGCACGGCTCTGGCTGTTGACGTAGCTGCTCATCGCCTTGGCCTTGTCCTTGACCAGCTCGGGCTCAAGGGAGGCTTCGCCGACGTAGTCGCTGAAGGCCTGCAGCAGGGTGTTGGTGTCTTCCTCCGGGTTGGAGCCTTCCACGCAGCCGATGAAGTCGCGGAAGTAGTCCGACACCCTCTTGCCGCTGCGCCCGCGAATAAACGAGATATAGTTTTTCGCGCTGGCGTTCTGCTTCCACTCGGTCAGGTTGATGCGCGCCGCCATGTTCAGGCTGGAGAGATCCAGATGGCGGGCAGCGGCCACATCCAGCTCGTCGGTTACGGTCACGCCTTCGGTGTGGTGCAGCAGAGCGATGACCAGAAACGCGGTCATGCCCTGACGATAGCGGATGAACAGCACGTGCCCGCCGAGCGCCAGGTTGGAGCCTTCCATCAGGGTCTTGAGGTGCTCGGTCGCCTGACTGGAAAAGCGTACGAAGTCCTGCTCCTGATCCACCAGTTGCTGCAGCCAGCCGCTGAACGGGTAGGCGCCACTTTCTTCGTGGAAGTAGCCCCAGGCCTTGTTGGGCTTGCTGTTGTAGGCCTCGATCAGGCCGGCCAGCAGTTGCTCCAGTGCTTCGGAGCTGGCCAGCTCGGCGTCACGCAGGGTCAGGCTGGCCGGGTGGCCGTCGGGCTTTTTGTGAATCTGATGAACGATGCTGTTGTCGATGGGCATGGGACGATCCGCAATCACTCAGGGCGACCCTGCCGCCCGGTGAGCGGCAGGGTCAGGTGGGGTTACAGGCTGGCGATACGGGCGCGCTGTTCGCTCAGCTGAGCCAGGGCCTGCTCGGCGTCGGCCAGCTTGGCGCGCTCCTTGTCGATCACCGCAGCGGGCGCCTTGTCGACGAAGCCAGCGTTGGACAGCTTGCCGCCAATCCGTTTGACCTCGCCGTCGAGACGGCCGATTTCCTTGTCCAAACGTGCCAGCTCGGCGGTCTTGTCGATCAGCCCGGCCATTGGCACCAGCACTTCCAGCTCGCCAACCAGTGCGGTCGCGGCCAGCGGCGCTTCCTCGTTTTCGGCCAGCACCTGCACGCTGGACAGCTTGGCCAGTTTCTTCAGGAAGGCTTCGTTTTCCGTCAGGCGGCGAATGTCTTCGTCGCTGGCCTTGCGCAGCATGACTTCCAGCTCCTTGCCGGGGGCCACGTTCATCTCGCCGCGGATGTTGCGCACACCCAGAATCAGCGATTTCAGCCACTCGGCATCGCCTTCGGCACCGGCGTCGATGCGGCTGTTGTCCGCTTCCGGCCAGGGCTGCAGCATGATGGTCGGACCGCTCTTGCCTGCCATCGGCGCGATGCGTTGCCAGATTTCTTCGGTGATGAAGGGCATGAACGGGTGGGCCAGACGCAGGGCCGTTTCCAGTACCCGGACCAGAGTGCGACGGGTGCCACGCTGGCGCTCGGCCGGGGCGTTTTCGTCCCACAGGACCGGCTTGGACAGCTCCAGATACCAGTCGCAGTACTGGTTCCAGATGAACTCGTAGAGCGCGTTGGAGGCCAGGTCGAAGCGGAACTGATCCAGCTGGCGGGTCACTTCGGCTTCGGTGCGTTGCAGCTGGGAGATGATCCAGCGGTCGGCCAGGGTCAGCTCAACGGCTTCACCGTTGACGCCGGTGTCCTTGTCTTCGCACTGCATCATCACGTAACGGGCGGCGTTCCAGATCTTGTTGCAGAAGTTGCGGTAGCCTTCGACGCGGCCCATGTCGAACTTGATGTCGCGGCCGGTGGAGGCCAGCGAGCAGTTGGTGAAGCGCAGCGCGTCGGTGCCGTAGGCGGCGATACCATCGGGGAATTCGGCGCGGGTTTGCTTCTCGATCTTGGCCGCCAGCTTCGGCTGCATCATACCGCTGGTGCGTTTCTTGACCAGCGATTCGAGGTCGATGCCGTCGATGATGTCCAGCGGGTCGAGTACGTTGCCCTTGGACTTGGACATCTTCTGGCCCTGACCGTCGCGCACCAGACCGTGCACGTAGACGGTCTTGAACGGGATCTGCGCCGTGCCGTCGTCATGCTTCATCAGGTGCATGGTCAGCATGATCATGCGGGCGACCCAGAAGAAGATGATGTCGAAGCCGGTGACCAGCACGTCGGTCGGGTGGAAGGTTTTCAGCGCTTCGGTCTGTTCCGGCCAGCCAAGGGTGGAGAAGGTCCACAGGCCCGAGCTGAACCAGGTGTCGAGCACGTCTTCATCCTGACGCAGCACGCCCAGGCCGCAGGCGATGGCAGCATTTTTGAGTTCGTCCAGGGTTGGCAGCTCTGCTTCCGCTTCACGGTCGTTGCTTTCCAGCGCCTTGCGATAGGCTTCTTCTTCGTCACGGCCAACGTAGACGTTACCGGCTTCGTCGTACCAGGCCGGGATGCGGTGACCCCACCACAGCTGACGGGAGATGCACCAGTCCTGAATGTCGCGCATCCAGCTGAAGTACATGTTCTCGTACTGTTTGGGCACGAACTGGATGCGGCCGTCTTCAACGGCGGCAATGGCGGGCTCGGCCAGCGGCTTGGTGGAGACGTACCACTGGTCGGTCAGCCACGGCTCGATGACCACGCCCGAGCGGTCGCCCTTGGGCACCTTGAGCGCATGGGGTTCGATCTTTTCGAGCAGGCCGAGGGCGTCGAAGTCTTCGACGATCTTCTTGCGCGCCTCGAAGCGATCCAGACCGGCGTAGGCTTCCGGCAGGGTAGCGTCGATGTCGCTGTTGACGCTGCCGTCGATGTTGAACACCTGGGCGCGGGCCAGGACGGCGGCGTCCTTGTCCAGCACGTTGATCAGCGGCAGGCTGTGGCGCTTGCCGACTTCGTAGTCGTTGAAGTCGTGGGCCGGGGTCATCTTCACGCAGCCGGTACCGAATTCCGGGTCGCAGTAGTCGTCGGCGATGATCGGGATGCGGCGACCCACCAGTGGCAGCTCGACAAACTTGCCGATCAGCGCCTGATAGCGTTCGTCTTCCGGGTTAACCGCAACTGCGCTGTCACCCAGCATGGTTTCCGGGCGAGTGGTGGCGACGATCAGATAGGTCTTGCCGTCGGCGGTAGTGGCGCCATCAGCCAGCGGGTAGCGCAGGTTCCACAGCGAGCCCTGCTCGTCGTGGTTTTCCACTTCCAGATCGGAAATCGCGGTGTGCAGTTTCGGGTCCCAATTGACCAGGCGCTTGCCGCGGTAGATCAGGCCGTCCTCATGCAGGCGCACGAAGGCTTCCTTGACCGCCTCGGACAGGCCATCGTCCATGGTGAAGCGTTCGCGGCTCCAGTCTACCGAACTGCCAAGGCGACGAATCTGGCGAGTGATGTTGCCGCCAGACTCTTCCTTCCATTCCCAGACCTTTTCGAGGAATTTCTCGCGGCCCAGGTCGTGGCGGCTGACGCCCTGTGCAGCGAGCTGGCGCTCAACCACCATCTGGGTGGCGATACCGGCATGGTCGGTGCCCGGTTGCCACAGGGTGTTGCGGCCCTGCATACGGCGGAAGCGGATCAGCGCGTCCATGATCGCATTGTTGAAGCCGTGACCCATGTGCAGGCTACCAGTCACGTTCGGCGGCGGCAGGGCAATGGTGTAGGACTCGCCCGAGCCCTGAGGGGCAAAGTAGTTGTTTTGCTCCCAGGTCTGGTACCAGGAAGTTTCGATGGCGTGGGGCTGGTAAGTCTTGTCCATGGGTGTCGTGGCTATCCGGCTGTTCAGGAGTGGCGAGCGCTGGTGACGCGGCAGGCGTCGAGCGCGCAGGAAAAGCCGTCATTATAGCGGGCGGAGGCGATCAAGGCCCAGCCCGTCGGGCGAGACTGGACGGAATAATTGTATTGCCGGCGGTTTTGGTGCTCGCCCTTTGCAATAACGCTGGCGGGCTACTTGAGCTGCTCGCGAACAATCTGCTGCAGCCGGCTCTGCATGCGCTTGCGCAGCTCTGCTTCTATGGTTGGAATCAGGTCGTCGATCACTCCTTGCAACAGCAGCTGGGCCTCTGACTGCAATCTCGCCTCCAGGCGCATCTCGCGGGCACTGCTGGTGGCGGGCAACGGCTGGCTTTGGGTCTGCTGGGTCAGCAACTGGTCCAGCTGCATGCGCTCTTCAGCCAGTCGTGCCAGGGAGGCGTAGGGCAGAAACGGATTATGCGACTTGCTGATCGGCGCCTGGGGTATCGGCGGTTCTGCAGGGTCGACAGCACTCAGTGGTGGCTCGTTTGGATTGAGGATGACATCCCGCAGCAACGGAATATCCATCTGGCCATCGACCGCTGCGGCGTCCGCTGCTGCCTCGGGATGTTCATCCAGCAGCGTGCGGATCGACTCCAGATCTTCCAGCAGCCGTGACGGCTCCGAGGGATCGCGCTGCTTCATGGTTCATCCTGCTGTCCGAATGGGGTGGGAATTCAGAGGATAGCCCCGTTCACGGTACAAACGGAAGCGGTCGCGCGCGGGCAGGCGCACCGGGTCGTGCTCGATGACAATTTCTGCCAGCCGCTGGAAACGGCTGAAGAAGGGTGGCGGTTGGTCCGAGAGGTTGATCAGCAGGTCGTTATAGCTGCCTGGCTGGTCTGCCCAGCCACAGGCGACCGGCTCTTCCGGACCTTCGCCGAGTACGACATGGGGCACAAAAGCGTCGCGTCGGAACGACCACAGCAAGTCGTCGACCGTGCGCGTGGTCGCTTCGTCCGGACAGTGCAGGTATACCTTGTGGCCCTTGTGCCAGGCCTTGTGGGCCAGGCGGCAGGCGTACGCCAGCCGGGTGTCCGGCTGGTCGCTGGAAAGCAGATAGAAATCGATGCGGGTCATGGGGGTAGCTTCAAGCTTCAAGCCGCAAGCTGCAAGCTAAAACCGCAACACCGGCTCGGTTTGAGGCTTGTCGCTTGCAGCTTGTGGCTGCTGTATCAGGCGCCAGCCTGAGAAAGCAGGTATTGCATCAGCAGCGGAACCGGTCGGCCGGTGGCGCCCTTGTCTTTGCCGCCGCTGATCCAGGCGGTGCCGGCGATATCCAGGTGCGCCCACGGGTAGGCCTTGGTGTAACGCGACAGGAAGCAGCCAGCGGTGATGGTGCCGGCCTTGGGGCCGCCGATGTTGGCCATGTCGGCAAACGGGCTGTCGAGCTGCTCCTGATATTCCTCGAACAGCGGCAGTTGCCAGGCGCGGTCACCGGCGCGGGTGCCGGCATCCAGCAACTGCGCGATCAGCTCGTCGTTGTTGCCCATCAGGCCGGAGGCGTTGCTGCCCAGGGCGACAATGCAGGCACCGGTCAGGGTGGCGATATCGATCACGCTGGCAGGCTTGAAGCGTTCGGCGTAGGTCAGTGCGTCGCACAGCACCAGGCGGCCTTCGGCATCGGTGTTGAGAATTTCAATGGTCTGGCCGGACATGCTGGTGACGATGTCGCCTGGGCGGGTCGCGGTGCCGCTCGGCATGTTCTCGGCCGAGGCAATCAAACCAACCAGATTGATTGGCAGCTGCAGGCTGGCGACTGCCTTGACCACGCCGAGTACGGTTGCGGCGCCGCACATGTCGTATTTCATTTCGTCCATGGTGGCAGCCGGCTTGATGCTGATGCCGCCGGTGTCGAAGGTGATGCCCTTGCCGACCAGAACATGCGGCTTGTCCTTGGCCTTGCCGCCGTTGTAGCTGATGCGGATCAGCTTGGCCGGCTCGGCGCTGCCGGCGCTGACCGCCAGCAGGGCGCCCATGCCGAGGGCCTTCATGGCTTTCTCGTCGAGCACTTCGACTTCGAGTGTCTTGTGGTCCTTGGCGAGCGCCTTGGCCTGGTTGGCCAGGTAAGTGGGAGTGCAGACGTTGCCCGGCAGATTGCCCAGGTCGCGGGTCAGGGCCATGCCTTCGCTGATGGCGGCGCCTTCGGCAATTGCCTGTTTGAGTGCGTCAGCGTCGGCCTTGTCGGCGGTCCACAGGCTGAGCTTTTTCAGCTTCGGTTTGTCGGCCTTCTTGCTCTTGAACTGGTCAAAGCCATATAGGTTGTCGTAGCAGGCCTCGACCAGCAGGCGGGTTTGCTCGGCGGCGGTGCGGTTCTTCACGCCGCTGGTGTTGAGCGCAAACACGGCGTCGCTCGCCGGACCTGCCTTGACTGCCGTCAGAGCCTGCTGCACCAGCTTGCGCCAGGCGCGGTCGCTCAGCGCCTCATCCTTGCCGCTGCCGAGCAGCAGCACACGCTGGGCAGCGATGCCGGGGAGGGCGAACAGCATCAGGCTGCTGCCGCTCTTGCCACTGAGGTCGCCGTTTTTCAGCGCGGTGCTCAATTGCCCGCCGCAGGCCTTGTCCAGATCCGCCGCCGGCCCACTCAGCGTCTTGCCTTCGTTGACCGCGACAACCAGACAGCCGCATTTGATGGTTTCCAGTGCGCCGTGCTTTACGTTGAACTCCATGGTGCTCCCCAAGACAAATCGAGATGATTGGCTGATAATACGGGCAAATTCCCGTGGGTGTCTGTCGGGCTGCTGCTGGCAGACATGTCAGTCCTGCATTCTGGCCTATTCGTGCAGCCCCTTAAAGACCCCGGAGCCAAGGACCTTATCCGTGATTGTTTTTCGTTATCTGAGTCGCGAGGTGCTGCTGACCCTGACGGCGGTCAGCGGCGTGCTGCTGCTGATCATTGTCAGCGGGCGCTTCATCAAGTACCTGGCGCAGGCGGCTGCCGGTCAGCTTGACGCGGCGGTGCTGTTTTCCATCATGGCCTACCGGATGCCGGGCTTTCTGGTGCTGATCCTGCCGCTGGGGCTGTTTCTCGGCATTCTGCTGGCCTACGGGCGTTTGTACCTCGACAGCGAGATGACCGTGCTGTCGGCCACCGGAATGAGTGACCGCAAACTGCTGGCCTATACCCAGGGGCCGGCGCTGCTGGTTGCGCTGCTGGTCGCGTTGCTGAGTTTTTGGGGTGCACCGGCGGGTGTGCTCAAGACCCAGCAACTGCTCAATCAGCAGGATGCCCTGACCGAATTCGACACGCTCTCTGCCGGCCGGTTTCAGGCGCTGGGCAGCGGCCAGCGGGTAACCTACGCCGGCGGCTTGTCGGATGACCGTACCGAATTGCAGGACGTTTTCATTACCGAGCGCCGCGGCCAGGGCGAAGACGCGGTGCTGGGGGTGCTGGTGGCCGAGTCCGGTACCCAGGAGCTTAATCCGGATGGCAGTCGCTATCTGGTGCTGAAAAACGGTTTCCGTTACGAAGGTCAGCCCGGTGCGGCCAATTTCCGCAGTATTTCCTATGACACCTACGGTGTGTTGCTGCCCAAGCCGGAAGTGCAGACCGAGATCAGTGATCGTGAAGCGATGAGTACTGCCCAGCTACTTAGCGAGGACGGGCTGGATGAGCGTGCCGAGCTGCAGTGGCGCATCGCTATTCCGTTGCTGGTGCCGATCGTCGCCTTCTTTGCTGTACCGTTGGCGCGGGTCAATCCGCGGCAGGGACGGTTCCTCAAGCTGCTGCCGGCAATTCTGCTGTATATGGCCTATCTGGCACTGCTGATCAGTGCCCGCGGCTGGATCGAGTCCGGCAAGTTGCCACCGGCGCTTGGCCTGTGGTGGGTACATGGGTTGTTCCTGCTGATAGGGCTTGGGTTCAACTGGCGTACGTTAACGGCGCCCAATCGTGCCCAGGGAGGTGCGCATGCGGCGGCTTGATCGGCATATTGGCAGTGCTGTACTGCTCAGCATTCTGGTAGTACTGGCCGTGATTCTCGGGCTGGATCTGCTGTTTGCCTATATTAACGAGCTGGACGAGCTCAAGGGCGGCTACGGGGCAGCGCAGGCGCTGAACTTCACGCTGCTGTCGTTGCCACGCAGACTGCACGATCTGCTGCCGCTGGCAGCGCTGGTTGGCTGTCTGGTCGGGCTGGGGACGCTGGCGAGCAACTCCGAGTTGACTATCATGCGGGCGGCCGGGGTCTCTATCGCCCGTATTACCCTTGCGGTGATGAAGCCCTTGCTGGTGCTGATGCTGCTGGGTGTGCTGGTCGGCGAGTACGTGGCGCCCTACAGCGAAAACATGGCAGTCAGCCGCAAGGCAATCGCCGTCGGCAGTAACGAGGCGCTGCGGTCCAAGGGACTCTGGCACCGCGAGGGCAACGATTTTCTGCATATCAACGCGGTGCAACCCAACGGGGTGCTGTATGGCGTGACCCGTTACCGCTTTGATGATCAGCGTCATCTGCTCGAAGCCAGTTTCGCCAGTCGTGCAACCGTGCAGGAACATGACTGGCTGATGGAGGATGTGCGTGCCACCCGTTTTGCCGAGTCCGGTGAAAGCACGGTGACCGCCAATCTTGAGGAGCGCTGGAATATCCATCTGTCCCCCGAATTGCTGCGCGTTGTGGTGCTGGATGCGGATGCGTTGCCGTTGACCGGGATCTGGCAATATCAGAAGTATCTGGCAGACCAGGGGCTGGACAATCAGCCGTACTGGCTGGCGTTCTGGAAAAAACTGTTCCAGCCGCTGGCGACGGCAGCACTGGTGTTTGTGGCGGTGTCCTTCGTATTCGGTCCGCTGCGATCGGTGACCATGGGGCAGCGTCTGTTCACCGGGGTGCTGGTCGGCTTCGTCTTTCAGATTGGTCAGGACCTGTTGGGGCCGTCCAGTCTGGTGTTTGGTTTTTCGCCGTTGATCGCCGTGTTGCTGCCGATTGGCCTGCTGGTGGTGCTCGGGAGTTACCTGCTGCGGCGGGCCGGTTGATACCGGCTTGCCGAGCTGCCGGGTTACCGCGCCAACCAGCGCGCGGCTGAGTTAGCGGCGGGATCGGCTTGGTGTAGCTGCTGCAAGGACTGACGAATCAGTCCTTGAAGGTGCCCTTGGGCAGGGTAACCAGTCGGGTTCCTGAGGCGATGTCATGCCAGCTGCGCGACTCGCCGTCCCACAATTGCCAGAGAAATCCGAGCCCGCCGCAGAGCCATGACAGCTGGGCTACGGCGAGACGAATCAGGGCCTGACGCCCGGTGATGGACCTGCCGTCGGGCTGCTGCAGGCGAATACGCCAGGCCTGCATGCCGAGCGACTGGCCCTTCTTGGTCCAGAACCAGCTGTAAAAGCCGATGGTGATGACAATCACGATCAAGGTAAGAACAGGATCGCCGACGTAGGCGCCCTGTTCGGCTTCGGCGTGGGCGGCTGCTTCGCCGCTGATCCAGATGTGGGCACTGAGATAGACCAGTGTGGCGACCATCAAGGCTGCCAGCAGCAGCAACAGGTCGTAGCCTGCGGCGAACAGTCGGCGGAAAATGCCGGTCGGCGGGAAGTCGCCGACCGGCTGCAGCTGTTTGACGGCCATAGCTCAGCTCTGCCGGCGGGTCAGTGGCGTACCGTCGAAGCGCACGGCGGCGAGGCCGCCTCGCTGCAGGGCGCGGATGTTGGCGTGATCACTGCCGTCCGGTGTCTGCAGTACCGAACGGTAATGCTCGGCAAAGCAATGCAGTGCCTGCTCATCACTCAACCCACGGTCAAGCGCCATTGCCAGCACTTTGCAGGAGCCCTGATTCTGCTCTGCGCTGTTGTGCACCGGGCCGTTATCGAACGCGGTCGGTTGATGCTCGTAGTGGGCATCGATAAAGGCCAGAGTCTCGGCGAACTGGTGTTCAGGCGTGCCCAGGCGGGCGATAAACTGCTCGGGGGTCATGCTTTGTCCTGTTTCTGCGCCTTGTCAAAGGCGGCTTTCTGTTCCGGGGAGGCTTCGGTCTGATACTTGGCCTTCCACTCGGCATAGGGCATGCCATAGACGGCTTCGCGCGCCTCATCCATGCTAAGTTCGATATCCATGTCGTCGGCGGCCGCCTTGTACCATTTGGACAGGCAGTTGCGGCAGAAACCGGCGAGGGTCATCAGGTCGATATTCTGCACGTCCTTGCGGTTGCGCAGATGGCTGACGAGGTTGCGGAAGGCAGCGGCTTCCAGTTCGAGACGCTCCTGCTTGGTCATGGTCGGGGTTCCTTCATGCAGCGATGGCGGAAGATGGCGCGCCTTAATGGCACGCCGACTCTGAGCGCAAGGATAATTGCCAGCCGGGTATTGTCAATCAGCCTCAGTCGCGCGCGGCGCTGAGGGTGATGGAAACCGACTCGGCAAAACGCAGCGCATGTGGCTTGTCTACTTCAACCTCGGCGTAACGCACCTGCTCGTGCTGCATGACGATGTCGAGCAGTTCCTGGGTCAGGCGTTCAAGCAGCGCAAAGCGATTGTCTTCGACATGCCGAATCATCGCCTTGGTGATGGTGCGATAATTCAGCGCCTGCTCGATCTGATTGACGCTGACCGCATTGGCGGCCGGATAGAGGATGGTGGCGTTGATGAGGATATCCTGCTGATTGAGGATTTCCTCTTCCTTGATGCCGATATAGGTGCGCAGGCGCAGATCCTTGATGCGGATACGGGCCATGCCCGGCGCGAGCTGGCTCATGGTCAGTTGCTCCGGCTGATCAGTTGCAGAAATTCCTGGCGGGTATTGACCGACTCCCGGAAGGCGCCCAGCATCACCGAGCTGTGCATCGACGAGTTCTGCTTCTCGACGCCGCGCATCATCATGCACATGTGCTTGGCCTCGATCACCACCGCAACGCCCTTGGCATTGGTGACCTGTTGAACAGCCTCGGCGATCTGGCGAGTCAGGTTTTCCTGAATCTGCAGACGACGGGCGAACATGTCGACGATGCGCGCGACCTTGGACAGACCGATTACCTTGCCGGTCGGGATGTAGGCAACATGGGCCTTGCCGATGAACGGCAGCATATGGTGCTCGCACAGCGAGTACAGCTCGATGTCCTTGACGATCACCATCTCGTCGTTGTCGGAGTCGAACAGTGCGCCGTTGACGATCTCGTCCAGCGACTGGTTATAGCCGTGGCAGAGAAACTGCATGGCCTTGGCGGCGCGCTCCGGTGTGCCCTTGAGGCCATCACGCTCCGGCTGCTCTCCCAGGTTGGTGAGGACGTCGAGGTAGTTTTTCGTCAGTTTTTCCAGGCTCATGTCGTGGTCTCTTCGGCTTACTTGAGATGCCGGCCGCCGTTCAGTGGCAGGCAGCTTCCGGTGATATAGGGGTTATCCATCAGAAAGCGGATGGACTGGTAGACGACATCCGGTCCGGGCTCGATGCCCAATGCCGATTTGTTCAGCGCGCGCGCGCGGTAGTCGGCATCGTCCTCGGGGTTGAACATGATCAGCGCCGGGGTAATGGCGTTGACCTTGACTGCAGGGGCCAGGCTGGCGGCAAAGGAGCGGGTCAGCCCCTCCAGGCCGGTCTTGGTGGCGCAATACCCGATATGGCGTGCGCTGCCCTTGCGGGTAACATCATCACCAAGATGGATGATGTCAGCGGCTGCGCCGGGTACAAACAGATTGCGGCATTGCTGGTTGATCAGGTAGGGCGCCTGCATGTGCACCATGAACATCTGCTGCAGGGCGCTGGCACCCTCGCTGTCGTCCATCCACAACGACGCGTTGTGGATGATGGCGCGCAGTCGCGGGGCGCGATCCTGCAGCTCGTCGATGAAGCGCTGTATGCCGTCGGCCGTCGAAAAGTCTGCCAGCATCACCTCAAGGGCTTCGGGCAAAGCCGAGCGCGGCTGGCGACAGGTAATGATGACCCGGTAGCCGTCGGCGACAAAGCGTTCGGCACAATGCAGACCAATTCGCCGGGCGCCACCGGTGATCAGGATGGTATCGGGCGCCTGCGGTGTGTTCGGCAAACGGCTCTGCATGGGTTAGGATCCTCGGTGCGCAGTGAGTAAGGCGCATCTGGTTCGATTCGAGGAGGGGATCTTAGCACGCTCTTGTGCGTTGGTCGTACAACTTGATGTAACAATTCGGTACCTGGTGGCTGTTCGTGTACAATACTGGTACAAGTTGTCCTACCAGACCCTCGGATCGCGATGGCGATCTCCCATGGACATGACGCGATGAATGAAGCAGCTGACGGCGAACAGCCAATGGCCCTCGAAACCCTCTACCCGATCCGTGAAGTTGCGCGGCTGACGGGTGTCAATCCTATCACGCTGCGAGCCTGGGAGCGCCGCTACGGGCTGCTGGTGCCGCACCGTACCGACAGCGGCCATCGGCTTTACTCGCAAAGAGACATTGAGCGTGTCCGCGCTATCACCAATTGGATAGCCAAGGGCGTTGCGGTCAGCAAGGTCGGCTCGATCATTGACCGCGGGGAAGCGGATGCGCCAGGCCCGGAGGTGACGCCGTCGGTATCGACAGCGCTGGAGCAGTGGCAGGAACGCCTTGAGGAGACGCTGCAGGCTTTCGATCTGACCCTGCTCGAACGCCGCTATGAGCAGCTGCTGGCCGCCATGCCGATGGCGTCAGCGCTCAACGGTGTGCTGTTGCCGCTGCAGCAGCGACAGCGCCGGGGCAGTGCCGAGGCAGTGCTGCTTGACGGGTTGTTGCGTGGGCGGCTGTTGCAGAGGTGCGCCTATCGGGAGCCGGGGCGGTCGCTGGTGCTGCTGGTCAACCTGCAGGGTGCCGAGGTCGAAATGGAGGCCCTGGCGATGGCCGCTCTGCTTGTCGAGGCACAGGTAAATCTGGGTTTTCTCCCGACGCTGCCGGACACCGCCAGTCTGTTGCAGGCAACAGAGCGTGCGGGTTGCAGGCTCCTGGTGCTGTTCAGCGAGGCCCCGCTGGACTCTGCATTGCTGCAGCGTCAGCTGTTATTGCTGAATCAGCATCTGGAGTGCGAGATGGCGCTGGCGGGTGGGTGTTGCGCGCTGCAGGCCGAGGCGTTCGCCGCAGCCGGTATGCACAGTCTGGGAGGGATGGATCGGGAGTTGGTTAGCCGTCTGCAGCTGCTGCTGTCGGGACACTTTGACAGCTGACCGGCTCAGGTTGCCGCGCGCAGGGCGTCAAGTTCCTGTTCCAGCTCCTTGACCCGGCGCTCCGCTTCTACCCTTGCCGTCACGTCCTTCTGGATGCCGATGAAGTAGGTCAACTGATCGGCGTCATTGAGCACGGGGGTCACGGACAGTTCATTCCAGAACAGGCTTCCGTCCTTACGGTAGTTGCGCAATGTCACCCGGCACGGACGCCCCGCGCTGATGGCGTCGCGCATCTGCTGCAGAGCCTCCTGATCGCGATCATCACCCTGCAGAAACCGGCAGTCCTGGTAGAGGATCTCGTCGGCACTGTAGCCGGTGAGCGCCTCAAAGGCCGGATTCACGTAGATAAGGATGTTGTCGTCTCCTTCCTTCTCGGCAACGACGATGCCGTCGTTGGAGGCGTTGACGACGAGCTGCAGTAGCTTCGCGTTGATCATGCGGTATCCGTCCGGGTTGCGTGTTGGCCCATTCTATAGCAAGGTCCGGGGCTGTCCAGCGGCAGCATAAGGCTGCCACGACGCTGGTTGCCCGTTTCGGGCATAATGCGGCATCGAAATAATGGTTGGGGGATTGGGATTCATGCATCTGGTGATCATCAGCGGTTCGGTATTCGGGACCGCGAACCTGGTAGCGGACGAAGCGCAGACTCTGCTGGGCAATGCCGGTGTGCAAGTCACTCGCCTGCAGCCGCTGACATTGGGCGCCCTGCAGGCGCTGGCCCCGGATGCACTGCTGGTATGCACCTCAACCACGGGAATGGGTGAGCTGCCTGACGCCCTGGTGCCGCTGTTTCATGAAATGCGTGACCGCTTCCCGCTGCTGACCGGCAAGCCGTTTGGCGTGATTGCGCTCGGTGATTCGGCTTATGGCGATACCTTCTGTATGGCTGGTGAGCAGTTCCGCGAGCTGCTGCTGGAGCTGCAGGCCAGCGAGGCGCTGGCGATGTTGCAGCTGGATGCCAGCGAAACCGTGACCCCGGAAACCGACGCCGAGCCCTGGCTGCAGGAGTTTGCCGCGTTGTTGCGTGGCTGAGCGTCAGTCCTCACTGGGCAGCGGAGCGCCGCTGGCCAGCTGCGTCAGTGCGTCCTCGTCCAGCAGAATGATCTGACCGTACTGAATCTTCAGCCAGCCAAGGCTTTCCAGTCGCTTGAGCAGCTTATTGATGCTCTGGCGTGAGCTGTTGAGCATCTGGCCGAGCGACTCCTGTGACAGCTGCACACAGGGGCGCCGCCCTTCGTCGTCAGTCTGTCCATAGTTGTGCGCGTGCATCAGCAGGCGCTTGGCCAGCCGTGAGGACAGGGGCAGCAGGGCGCTATCCTCAAGCATGGCAAAGGAAATGCGGATGCGCCGGCAGAGAATGCGCATGAACATCGGATACAGTTCCGGCCGCCGCTCCAGCATTTGATGAAAAGCCGGGCGGGGAATCATCAGCAGCTCGGTCGGGCCGATGGCGACGGTATCATGTGAGCGCGGCAGGCCATCGAACAGCGAGATTTCTCCGAACCAGCTGCCGGGGCTGAGAATGGCCAGAATTGCCTCACGGCCGTCCTGGCCGATATTGCTGATTCGGGTGCTGCCGCTGATCACGCCGTAAAGCCCATCGGGCTGGTCGTCCTTGGCGTAGACAAACTCGCCATCCTGCAGGGTGCGTATGCGTGCCAGCGCCAACAGCTCGTCCAGGACGTCCTGGGGCAATTCTCCAAACCAGCGATTCTGCTGCAACAGCTTGGCCAGCTGCGGGTTGTTGCCCATCTCGGACACTGTAATGTGTTTGACAGTCCGCTTTGCCGTCACCGTCTAGACTCCACTGATACTGAACGTCCCACAGTATGCCGCACGAGCGCTGGGGATGTCCTGTAGCGTCAGCCGCCTGTACGGGCCCGATTACATTATTCCAACAATAGAGGATTACTCCCCATGAATGCAGTGCATGCTCTGTCCGATATCAGCCTGAAGAACAAGGTCAGCGCCGAAGAGTGGCAGGTCCGTGTCGAGTTGGCCGCGGCGTATCGCCTGATTGCCATGTTCGGCTGGGATGATCTGGTCTTCACCCATATCTCTGCCAAGATTCCGGGCACTGAGCATTTCCTGATCAACCCCTACGGCCTGATGTTTGAAGAGGTTACCGCGTCGAATCTGGTCAAGATCGACCTGCAGGGCAACAAGATCGAAGAGTCGCCCTACAACGTCAACCCGGCCGGCTTTACCATCCACAGCGCCATTCACGAGGTCCGTCACGATGCCAACTGCGTGATGCATACGCATACCGCTGCCGGTATTGCCGTATCCGCCCAGAAGGACGGTATTCTGCCGATCTCCCAGCAGTCGATCTTTGTGCTGAGCAGCCTGGCCTACCACGACTACGAAGGGGTGGCCCTGAACGATGAAGAAAAGCCGCGCCTGCAGGCTCACCTGGGTCGCGCCAACAATCTGGTGCTGCGCAATCATGGTCTGCTGACCTGCGGCAAGTCGGTCGCCGATGCCTTCCTGACCATGTATACCCTGCAGCGCTGCTGTGAAATCCAGGTGCGCGCCCAGGCGCAGAATGCCGAGCTGATTCCGATTCCACAGTCGATTCTGGACGGTGCCGTGGCCTCCATGAAGAAGGTCACCAACGGCGCGGGTGCGGGCATCGCATGGCCGGCGCTGCTGCGCAAGCTGGACCGTGTCAACCCGGGCTACGATGCCTGAGCCGTGTCTGTCACCGGCATTGCCCTGGACGACTGGGTCGCTCAGGGGAAGGTGTTCCGTTATCGCGGGCACCAGATTCGCTGGTGGGAAGCAGGGGCGGGTGAGCCGCTCCTGCTGATCCATGGATTCCCCTCCGGCTCCTGGGACTGGCATTACCTCTGGCAGGCGCTTGCCGAACGCTATCGGGTGATCGCGCTGGACATGATTGGCTTTGCCTTTTCCGACAAACCGCAACATTACCCCTACAGTTTGCTGGACCAGGCCGACCTGCAGCAGGCGCTGATGGGGTCGCTCGACATCGCCGAGTACCACGTGCTGGCGCACGATTATGGTGACAGTGTCGCCCAGGAGTTGCTGGCGCGGCACGAGCAGGGGGCGGGTTTTTTACGTTCGCTGTGTTTTCTCAACGGTGGGTTATTTCCCGAGACCCATCACCCTGTGTTGTTGCAGCAGCTGTTGATGAGTCCGATCGGTTCCTTGATCGGGCGTCTCTACAGCCGGGAGCGGATGGCACGCACCTTCGGCAAGGTGTTTGGGCCGCAAACCCAGCCGGATGACCGCGAGCTGGATGCCTTCTGGCGCATGATCGAGTTCAATCGCGGCCCTCGCGTCATGCATCTGCTGATTCGCTATATCGCCGAGCGGCGGGGCAATCGCGACCGCTGGCTTGCTGCCATGCAGCGGACCCGGGTGCCACTGCGGGTGATTGACGGTGCGGTTGATCCGGTATCGGGCGCGCACATGGTGGAACGCTATCGGCAGCTGATTCCGAACCCGGACACCGTGTTGCTGCCGCACATCGGCCACTACCCGCAGGTCGAGGCGCCGGAGCAGGTTTTGCAGCACTATCTGGCGTTTCGCGATCAGCGTGTGGATGTGACTGCCCAGGCAACGACCCCGGCCTGAGCCGGGGTCGTTGTATTCAGGCCTGCTCGTCGCGCAGGAACACCAGCTGGTTTTCGCTGCTGGAAGCAGGGTCGAAACGGTAGCCGTCCAGATTGAAATCCTTCAGGCCTTCAGGATCCTGCAGCCGTTCCTTGATGACATAGCGGGCCATCAGGCCGCGGGCCTTCTTGGCGTAGAAGCTGATGATCTTGTACTGACCGTTTTTCTGGTCCTTGAACACCGTATCGATGATGCGCGCGTTCAGGGCTTTGGGTTTGACCGCGCCGAAGTACTCCTGCGAGGCCAGGTTGAGCAGTACCTGATCGCCCTGCGCGGCCAGATCCTCGTTCAGCCACTGGCTGATGCGCTCGCCCCAGAAGGCGTACAGATCCTTGCCTCGCGCGTTGGCCAGCTTGGTGCCCATTTCCAGGCGGTAGGGCTGCATCAGGTCGAGCGGGCGCAACAGGCCATAGAGGCCGGACAGCATACGCAGGTGCTGCTGGGCGAAGGCAAAATCGTCGGCCGAGAAATCTTCCGCGTTGAGTCCTGTGTAGACATCGCCCTTGAACGCCAGCAACGCCTGCTTGGCGTTGTTTGGCGTGCTCTCGCGCTCCCAGCTGCCGTAGCGGGCAACGTTGAGGCTGGCCAGCTTGTCCGACAGGGACATCAGCTTGGCGATATCCTGCGGCGACTTTTCACGCAGCACGTCGATCAGCTCGACGCTGTGCTCGACAAAGCGCGGCTGGGTGCTCTGTTCGATCACCGGGGGCGTGTCGTAATCAAGGGTCTTGGCGGGGGAAATCACCATCAGCATGGGCGTACTCCTGTCAGCTTTAGCCGTGGATTATGCCGCAAACCTGCGCCGCGATGGGTAATGGGTTGGATAGATAGGGGCTATTGGGCTTCGCCGCTTTGCGGCTTCGCAGCTGCAAGCTACAAGCGAGAAGCGAGAAGCGAGAAGCGAAACCGGGGTGAGCCATCGGATACGTTGAGGATTCTCGACTTATGAAAACCCCGCGTGATCTGACACCACGCGGGTTTTTCTTGCAGCTTGCAGCTTGAAGCTTATGGCTTGCAGCTACCGGCCAAAGGCCGGTCAGAGGTGCGTTTCTGCGTACTCGGCCAGTGCGGAGCGCGGTACGCCCTGCAGGTGGATGTGTACACCGTGGGGGAAGTCTTTGAAGCATTCGGTCAGATAGGTGAGGCCTGAGCTGGTGGCGTTGAGGTAAGGGGTATCGATCTGCGCCAGGTTGCCAAGGCAGATCACCTTTGAGCCGTTGCCGGCGCGGGTGATGATGGTCTTGATCTGGTGCGGAGTCAGGTTCTGGCTTTCGTCGATCAGGATGAAGCTTTGCTGGAAACTGCGGCCGCGGATGTAGTTCAGGGATTTGAACTGCAGTGGCACGCGGTCGAGGATGTATTCCACGCTGCCGTGGGTGCTCTCGTCATCCATGTGCAGGGCTTCAAGGTTGTCGGTGATGGCGCCGAGCCAGGGTTCCATCTTCTCTTTTTCGGTGCCGGGCAAAAAGCCGATATCTTCGTCCAGACCCTGGGTGCTGCGGGTGGCGATGATGCGGCGGTAGGTCTTGGTGACCATGGTCTGCTCGATGGCGGCGGCCAGCGCGAGAATGGTCTTTCCGGAGCCGGCGGCACCGGTCAGGTTGACCAGGTGAATGTCCGGGTCCATCAGTGCATACATGGCCAGCGCCTGGAAGATGTCCCGCGGGCGCAGCCCCCAGCACTCCTGATGCAGCATGGGTTCCTGGTGCAGGTCGCGGATGGTCAGGTTGCTGCCGTCGATACCCTTGACCCAGCCGATAAAGCCCTGATCGTCGATGATGAAGTCGTTGATGTGCAGCGCCGGCAGGTTGTCGGTGAGCTGAACCTGATGCACGGTCTGCCCGGTCAGCTGCCTGGTTTCAACCTTGGCCACCCGCTCCCAGAACGAGCCTTCGATTTCATGGTAACCGCGGGCCAGCAGGGCGATGTCATCGAGCAACTGGTCAGTGTGGTAGTCCTCCGCGTCAATGCCGCAGGCGCGCGCCTTCAGACGCATGTTGATGTCCTTGGACACCAGCACGATGCGGTCATCGGGATGCTGACTTTGCAGCTGACAGAGCTGGTTGATGATCTTGTTGTCGTTAAGGTCGTTGGGCAGGCAGTGGGCGGGAATCGGGGCCTTGTCCATGAGGATGGCAAGGGTGCCGTTAGGGCCGAGTTTGCCACGCTCAATGGCGACGCCCTGTTCTACCTGATCGGGTGGTGCGTCTCCCAGGGTTTTGTCGATCAGCCTGATGGCCTGGCGACAGTCTGCTGCGGTGCTGGATTTGCCGGATTTGAGTTTGTCGAGTTCTTCCAGAACGGTCATCGGGATGATGACGTGGTGTTCTTCGAAGTTGAGCAGTGCGTTGGGATCGTGAATGAGTACGTTGGTATCAAGAACGTAGAAGGTGTGCTCGGTCGGTCCGCACGCTTCCATATGCTGTACCTCGCAGTGCCGGTGACGCGACTGTATCAGGCAGCATTGGCTGCGCCTGGCAGTCCACTGGGCCGGCTCGCACAGCACTCGGGTATCAAGGGATCACCACGACGGCGTGGACCGGTTGATCGAGGTATAGCGTAAACAGAATGACCTTCACAAGCGCGGAAAATGCTTAAGGCAAAAAAACTCGAAAATTGATCAAAGGGGCTGGGCAGAGGGCAAAAAGGCGGGATATAGTCATTGGCCCGGCCACTGAAAAGTGGCCGTTTTTTTTGCCTGAATGGTCAGGTTTTATGGCTGCGGGTAGTACCGATGCTATGCCTAGGGACGCGACATGTCGCGTCCGCAAAGGGGGCACGCGGACACGGCATGCTGTGTCCCTACGGCTGGGTCAGTGGCGACCCTGTGGACGACCGCCACCGCGGCGGCTGTTGCTGCCAGCCGAGCGACGGCGGGCTGCCGCAGCGGCTTCAGCCTGCTCGGCTTCATTGGCGTCAGTAGCGGCTTTTTCTTCAGCGCTCTGCTCGCGCTTGGGCACCGGCTTGAGCAGGTGCTCTTCCGGCGGCACACACTCCAGCTTGTTACCCAGCAGCTCTTCGATCGGCGGCACCTGGAAGGCGTCGTCTTCACCTGCCAGACTGATGGAAGTGCCCTTGGCGCCAGCGCGGCCGGTGCGGCCGATGCGGTGGACGTAGTCTTCCGGGTCTTCCGGCAGGGTGTAGTTCACCACGTGGCTGATGCCATCGATGTGAATGCCGCGGCCAGCCACATCGGTAGCGACCAGCACCCGCAACTTGCCGGTCTTGAAGTTCTCCAGGGTGCGCACACGCTTTTGCTGCGGCACATCGCCGGACAGCTGGGCGGCGTTGATGCCGTCGCGCATCAGGCGCTCCTGCACCCGGCGCACTTCATCCTTGCGGTTGGCAAACACCATGACCCGGTCCAGATCCAGCTGGGTGATCAGGTTGTAGAGTACCTTGTACTTGTCGCGGCCGCTGACAGCATAGACTTTTTGGGTCACGTTCTCTGAGGCCGGACGCTCGGGCTCGATCTCGACGACGGCCGGTTCGTGCGTCCACTGACGGGCGAGGTTCATCACGTCGTCGCTGAAGGTGGCCGAGAACAGCAGGGTCTGGCGGTCGCCCTTGCGCGGTGTCTGGCGGATGATCTGGCGTACCTGCGGGATAAAGCCCATGTCGAGCATGCGATCGGCTTCGTCGAGGATCAGCACTTCGATCAGATCCAGGTGCACCTCGCCGCGATTGCAGAAGTCGAGCAGCCGGCCAGGTGTGGCGACCAGGATGTCGCAATAGCGCAGTTCCAGCTGCTTGAGCTGCTTGTCGAAGTCCATGCCACCGACGAAAGTCATCACGTTCAGCGGGCAGTGCTTGGTCAGGCCCTCGGCGTCGCTGGCAATCTGCATGACCAGTTCGCGGGTCGGTGCGATGATCAGCGCCCGTGGCTCGCCCATAAAGCGCTCGTCCGGCGGCGGTGTTTCCAGTAGTTGGGTGATGGTGGAGACCAGGAAGGCAGCGGTTTTGCCAGTGCCGGTCTGGGCCCGGCCGATCGCGTCGTGGCCGCGCAGGGTGCTGCCCAGTACGGCGGCCTGAATCGGGGTGCAGTAGCTGAACCCCTGGTCCTGAATGGCGTGCATCAGGCTGTCAGGCAGCGGGAAGTCGTGGAAGCGGGTTTTACCTTCGGCCGGTGGAACCTGAAAGTCATTGATGCTCCAGGGCTTGACCGGGGTCGCAGGTGGTTTGGCCAGGCGCTTGCGATCACGGTTGCGCGGCTTGCGTTCGCGGTTTGCGCTATCGTTCTGCAGGGGCGCGGGAGTGGGCTCTGCTGCCTGACGGGGTGTGGTGTCGGCCGCTTTCGGCGCCGGCTCTTCTGGCTTGCTAATCAGCTTTTTCAGTGCTTTGAGCAAAGGTTTTTCTCGACTGCGTGGAAATTGAACGTCAGGCAGTGTAAAGCAAGGCCGCGCGTTCGCGAAGCCTTGCGGTTGTTTTTTGAACAGGTGCGGTGGCCTGCATGGCCCCTGACCGGCTCAAAGCCCGAAGCGTTCTGCCAGCCAGCGACGGATGTCGGCGATTTCGTCCATGCAGACCTCGTGCGCCATCGGGTATTCGTACCAGCGGGTGTGGTGGCCGGCGGCCTGCATCAGATCATGGGCTTCGCGGCCCATCGCCAATGGCAGCACGTCATCAAAACGGCCGTGTGCGCAGAACAGCTCCAGCGGTTGGCGGGCCGGGTGTTGCTCGAGCAGCAGGTCCAGTCCCGGCCCGTAGGTGGACAGCGCCATCACACCGCCAAGCGGCAGCTCGCTGCTGACAGCGGTGCAGAGCACAACCGCGCCGCCCTGGGAGAACCCGGCGAGAATGATGTTTTCCAGCGCAATGCCCTGTGCGCATTGTTCGTCGATCAGCTGACGTACCAGGGCAACGGCTTCATCCAGATGACTCTGGTTGATTGCCCGGGCTGGTGACATGCCGAGGATGTCGTACCAGCAGGGCATCGGGAAGCCGCCGTTGATGGTGACCGGCCGGGTAGGTGCCTGTGGAAAAATGAAGCGGATGGCATGATCGGCGGGCAGTTGCAGGGCCTCGACTACCGGCACGAAATCGTAGCAGTCGGCGCCCAGACCGTGCAGCCAGATGACGCTGCGGGTGGCGGGCGTGGCGGGTTCGATGATGTGCGGTGACATGCGGGCTCCTTGCAGGAATGGAAATTCGGACGCCCTTTATACTGTGCTGCAGAGCCAATACCAAGTGTGAGTGCAGCCCACCGGCTGGCAGGCTGCAGGCGGGCAGGCTGCTCAGGCGCGGGACATGAACTTGCCGGATTCGGTGTTGATACGCAGCACTTCGCCGGTTTCCAGATACTCGGGGATCTGGATTTCCAGACCGGTGGCAAAGCGCGCGGTCTTGGTGCGTGCGCTGGCTGATGAGCCCTTGATGGCCGGCGGCGTTTCCTCGATGGCCATCTCCACTACCGCGGGCAGCTCGATACCCACCAGGTTGCCCTCAACCAGCAGGCCATACAGGCCTTCGATGCCGTCATGCAGGTAAGGCAGCTGATCTTCCAGCTGGTCGGCGGTCAGGGTGAACTGGGCGAAGTCTTCGTTATCCATGAAGGTGTAGCCGTCCGCGTCCAGGTAGAGGAACTGAACCGGGCGCTTCTGGAAGTCGATAAAGGTCAGGACGTCGTCGCCGGTAAAACTCTGATCGAGCTTCTGCTTGGTCTGGACGTGGTTGAAGCGCACCTTGTAGAGCGTCGTGCCGCTGCGCGAAGACGGGCTTTTTACCTCGATCTGGCTGACGATGTACGGCTGGTTGTTGATCTGGACGATATGGCCTTTTTTCAGTTCGGCAGCTTTGGGCATGGCGGCGCACTCAGGGGATGAAAACGAGGCGCTATTCTGCCCGCAGCCGCTGCACCTCGGCAAGCGGCTGCGGGGGCCGTGATCAGCGGTCTGTCGGTGCGTCGGGGGTATTGCCTGTCCCGCTCTGATCGGCCGGTGTGATCGGGTCTCTGCTGGTGCCGGCTGCTGGCGACGGCCTGGAACCGGAGGCCGAATCGCCTTCGATACGATAGCTGTGCACCAGCTTCTCAAGGCCCGCGCTGCTGCGCAGATTGACGTCGAGCTGGCGGAAGGCGATTTCGATACCGTGCTCCTTGAAACGACGGTCGATTTCGCGGTTGATCTCGTCAATCGCCATATTGCGATCGGCCAGCTCCTTCACATGTACTCGCAGTTCGTGGTCCAGCGTGCTTTCGCCAAAGTTGAGGAACAGCACCAGCGGTTCGGGATCCTTCAACACGCGGCTGTTGGACTGGGCGATCTGCATCAGCAGCTCGCGTACCAGTTGGACGTCTGAACCGTAGGCCACACCGACCTTGATGATCACCCGGGTAATAGTGTCCTGCAGCGACCAGTTGATAATCTGCTCGGTGACGAAGTTCTTGTTTGGAACAATGATTTCCTTGCGGTCGAAATCGGTAATGGTGGTTGCGCGAATGCGGATTCGGTTGATGGTGCCTGACAGCGGGCCGATGGTGACCACGTCACCAATGCGCACCGGACGCTCGAACAGGATGATCAGGCCGGAGATGAAGTTGGCGAAGATTTCCTGCAGACCAAAGCCCAGACCCACACCGAGGGCGGCAACCAGCCATTGCAGCTTGTCCCAGCTGACTCCGAGCGTTGATAACGAGGACACCAGACCGAAACCGACGATGATGTAGCTGAGCAGGGTGGTAATGGCATAACTGCTGCCCTGGCGCAGCTCCAGTCGCGAGAGCACAAGGATTTCCAGCAGGCCGGGCAGGTTGCGCGCCAGGGTAATGGTCAGAATGATGGTGACCAGTGCGCCGAGGATATCGCCAACGCTGATCGGCACCGCTTCGCCGGCATTCAGGCCGGTGCCCTCGTAGTGCCACAGGGTCACGGACTCCAGATACGAGGTGGCGCTGATCAGGTCAGCCCAGGTGAAGTACAGCGCGAGGGCAAACGTCAGCAACAGGGTCAGTTTGGCCAGTCGTAACGACTGCTGATTGATCTGCTGCAGATTCATTTCCGGGATGTCGACCGCGGTCTCGGTGTCGCTTTGCCCTTCGCGTGCCTGGGCCGCCTGCCGTTTGCTGATGGCGCGCTGATAGGCCAGTCTGCGCCCGGCAACGTTAAGGTTGCGCACCACGGTACCCTCGACCAGCATCCAGAGCACGATCAGATACAGGCTGTCGATGAAACGCTCGGCCAGCTTGACCGCCGTGTAGTGGTAACCCATGGCGGTCATGCCTGCCAGCGCCAGCGGTGCGAGGATCAGCAGGCTGGCGGCGACAAAATGGACCACCCGGGAGCTGTAGAGGGGCTGGCTGCGGAGCATGAAGCGGCCGAGCAGCAATGACAGCGCGATCATGCCGATCAGCATGCCGGTGCGCCCGATCGGATCGGTGCCGGTGTAGTCGGGCATGGACCCATGCAGGCCAAGCATCAGCACCAGCGGTACCAGAATCCAGGCGACGTTGCGCACCAGTTTGCGCAGACGATGAACCAGATCGTCGTCCCAGTGGAAATGACGGGTGGCAATGCCGTGGGGGTCGAACACCCGGTACAGCATGTGCAGGACAAACCAGGCCAGCGCCAGCTTGAGCATGCCGGTGCCCAGCACCGGCGCACTTTGCTCGCTGTCCAGACGCAGCAGCAGACCTGCGCCGGCCAGCAGCGCTGGCATCGGACTGACCAGCAGTGCTGTCAGCAGTAGCGCACGGGGCGTATGCCACTGGCTGTCGCGGCGGAAATGCCCGACCTCGTCATGCAGGGTGTCGAGGCTGCTGCGCAGTCGTGGCTTGCGCCAGATGTACAGGGCCAGTAAAAGCAGGGTACCCAGGCACCAGAGCAGATGGCGTTTGGCAGCGTCCAGCAGGTTTTCCCACTGGCGGGGCAGATTCATGCTGTCGATCTGGTGGGCTACTTCGCCTGGCAGGCTGGTCAGCCAACTGCGTTCAATGGGGCGGCTGCTGGCCACCCAGAACAGCTGGTCGTCGATGGTGCGCTTGAGATCGCTGCTGAGCTGCTGCAGCTGCCGCTGGTTGATCTGCAGGGTGATAGCCAGATTGATCAGGCTGTTGATATTGCCGTTTAGCTGCTCGACCAGCGTGACCCGGGCGTTGACCATCTTTTCCAGCTCCGGGCGCAGTGTGTCGCGTTGACGAGCTGGGATCTTGAGCAGCAGGTCGTTGAGGTAGGTGTCCGGGCTGGCGAGGCTTTGTGCCTGCTGGTTGAGCTCGAACTGGCGCAGACGCAGGTCGGCGATCTGATCCGGCAGATCGGTATCAATTTCTACCCGGGGCAGCTCGTTCTTCTGCTTGTGCAGAATGCGCGACAGCAGCAGGCTGCCCTCAAGCACTTCGATCTGTTGCTCCAGGGCCTTATCGATCTGACTCAGGTGCTCGGTCTGCTGCTTGGTTTCAATGTTCTGGCGGGTCAGTACACCGAGCTGCCTGGTTGCGTTCAGCAACTCCTCGCTCAACTGCCGGTTGATGCTGCTCTGGCCCTGCAGCACCTCGTTCTGGCTGGCCTCCTCCGGCAGGGTGGCATCGCTGACGGCCTTTTCCGACACCGACTGGCGCTTGTCATTGATGACGGTCTGCAGCAGCGAGATGTCGTCTTCAATTTCGCGTATCTGCAGGGTCAGCAGGTTTTTTTGCTGGGTGGCCAGATCCTGCAGCACGTTGTTGCCAGCCAGTCGCTGACGCAGCAGCTCACTGTCTGCATTCAGGTACTCCAGTTCTGCCTGCAACAAGGCGATGCGCGCGCGCGTGAGCGTGGTCGGTGCCAGACGTTGCTGGGTGCGCAGCTGTTCATTCAGTTGCTGGCTGCGGCGCTGGTTGTCGGACACGCTGGCCTGGGTACGTTCCGGCCGGGTCTGGGCGGCAATCAGCTGGCCATTGACGCCGGTCAGCTCGTTCTGCCAGGTGAACATCTGATTGACCTTGTCGCTGAGCAGGGTTTCCAACTGATCCAGCGCCTGACGCTCCAGTACCGCACGTTGCAGGCTGTCGTCGTTCCTGGCCAGACGATTGTGCTCGGCACGGACACTCTGGGTCTGGCGCGGGGCGTCGGCGATCTGCTCCTGCAGGGCCTTTTGTTCCTCCAGGGTCTGGCGCGTCTGCCTCAGAAACCCCTGGGTGCTCTGCTGCAGATCTGTCAGCTCACGCTTTTCTGCTTCCGGCAGATTACTGTTGCTGGTGCTTTCGATCTCCGCCGTGAGGCTTTCAATCCGTTGATCCAGATCGGCGGTTAGCTGAGTGTCCTGAGCCCATCCCAGCGGGCTGAGCAGCAGGCAGCCCAGCAGCACTATCGCGCGTAGCGGCATGGTGTTGTTCCTGAATGAGTCTGTGCGCAAGGTTAGCCCTCCTGCTGCCGATTGGGAAGCTGACCACCTGGGTAGTTGCGGGTTCCCCAAAGGGTTAAAACGCAGCAGGCCACCCGAAGGTGGCCTGCTGGGATGCCGCAAGCGGCAGGGAGGTCACAGGTCGATCAGAACCAGGCGTCCTGCATGTCGTAGCAGGTCAGGTCGCGGTTTTCCAACACGTTCAGGTCGTGGTGGCAGGACGGCACTTCCCAGCGCAGGAAGTAGCGGGCGGCCTGCAGCTTGCCCTGATAGAACGCGGTATCTGCCGCGTTACCGGCAGCCAGTCCCTGTTGAGCCTTGACTGCCTGTTCCAGCCAGCGCCAGCCGATCACCATGTGACCGAACGCCTTGAGGTACAGTGCCGAGTTGGCCAGCGCCTCGTTGACCTTGCCCTGACCCATGTCACCGAGCAGTGCCATGGTGACGCTGCCGATGTGGGCGTGCAGTTTTTCCAGCGGCTCGCGCAGCTCGTTCAGTTCGCTGTATTCGGCAGCGCGCTTGCAGCAGCTCTGAATCAGGCCGGACAGCTGCTTGAGCGCGGCGCCGCCGTTCATGGTCACCTTGCGAGCCAGCAGGTCGAGCGACTGGATACCGTTGGTGCCCTCGTGGATCGGGTTCAGGCGGTTATCGCGATAGTACTGCTCGACCGGGTACTCGCGGGTATAGCCGTGACCACCAAGAATCTGGATCGCCAGTTCGTTGGCCTTGAGGCAGTAGTCGGAGGGCCAGGCCTTGACGATCGGCGTCAGCAGGTCCAGCAGTTCCAGCGCGTTCTTGCGCTGTTCCTCGGTTTCCAGGGTTTCGGTATCGTCGAATACGCGGGCAGCGTACAGACCCAGGTCAAAGGCACCTTCAACATAGGCTTTCTGGGCCAGCAGCATGCGCTTGACGTCGGCGTGCTCGATGATCGAGACCTGCGGTGCATTCGGGTTCTTGCCGTCGGGCAGGCGGCCCTGCGGGCGCTCGCGAGCATAGTTGAGCGAGTACAGGTAGCCAGCGTAACCGAGCATCACCGCGCCCATGCCAACGCCGATGCGCGCCTCGTTCATCATCTGAAACATGTAGGACAGGCCGTGATGCGGCTTGCCGACCAGATAGCCGACGCAATTATCCTTGTCACCGAAGTTCAGTGCGGTTGAGGTCGTGCCGCGCCAGCCCATCTTGTGGAACAGGCCCGCCAGGGTCACGTCGTTGCGCTCGCCGAGGGTGCCGTCTTCGTTGACCAGGAACTTGGGTACGATGAACAGCGAGATGCCTTTTACGCCGGGCGGTGCGTCGGGCAGCTTGGCCAGAACCATGTGGACGATGTTCTCGGACAGCGGGTGATCGCCACCGGAAATAAAGATCTTGTTGCCCTTGAGTCGATAGCTGCCGTCAGCGGCCGGCTCGGCCTTGGTGCGGATGTCGGACAGCGAGGAGCCGGCGTGTGGCTCGGTCAGCGCCATGGTGCCGAAGAAGCGGCCTTCGATCATTGGCTGCAGGTAGCGCTGTTTCTGTTCCTCGGTGCCGAAGCTCTCGATCAGGTTGGCCGCGCCCATGGTCAGCATCGCGTAGGACGAGGTCCCTGCGTTGGCCGACTGGAAATGGGCAAAGCAGGCCTGCGACAGCAGGTTCGGCATCTGCATGCCGCCTTGTTCAAAGGTGCGGGTGGCGTTCAGAAAGCCCGCCTCGAGGAAGGCGTCGACCGCCGGTTTGACTTCCGGGATCAGCTCGGCCGCACCGTTGACGTACTTGGGCTCGTTCTCGTCGCTCTTGCGGTTGTGTGGTGCGAACAGCTTTTCCGCGATGGTGCGGGCAGTACCGATGGCCGCGTCGAAGGTCTCGCGGTTGTGATCGGCAAAGCGCGGGCGCTTGGTCAGCGCTTCGGCGTCCAGCACTTCATAGAGTTCAAACGCCAGGTTGCGTTGGTCAATCAGCAGTTCGGACATGGTTCTCACCTCTATAGGAATCGCGGGGCAGTGTATTGAGTCACTTCCGGCCAGGGAATGGCCATTGATGGCTTTTATATCCGCAAATCAGAACAGACGAAGCGCAGGCTCGTCCAACGTGGCGCGCTGCTCGCGCAGGGTCAGGATCTGGTCGGCCCAGTAACGTTCCTGGGCGAACCAGGGGAAGTGCCTGGGAAAGGCCGGGTCTTCCCAGCGGCGTGCCAGCCAGGCACTGTAGTGCACCAGCCGCAGGCTGCGCAGTGGCTCAATCAGGGCCAGTTCGGACGGATTGAAATCGTGGAATTCGTTGTAGCCTTCAATCAGCTCGGATAGTTGCGCCTGACGCTGATCGCGCTCACCCGACAGCACCATCCACAGATCCTGCATCGCCGGACCCATGCGGCAGTCATCCAGATCGACCATATACAGGCTGTCGTCGCGCCACAGCAGGTTGCCGACGTGCAGATCGCCATGCAGGCGAATCTGCTTGGCCGGATGCGCCTGGAGTTGCTGTTTTACCACCTGCAGCAGGTCTTCGGCGACCGAGAAGTAGGCGGGTTGCAGGCTTGCAGGCACCACATTGGCGCTGCGCAGGTAATCCAGACTGTCCCCGCCGAAGCTTTGCCAGTCGAGGGTCGGCCGGTGCTCGAAGGGGCGCATCGAACCGACCGCATGCAGGCGGCCGATCAGGCGACCGAGCATCAGCAGATGGTCGGGATCGTCGAACTCGGGGGCGTGGCCACCAAACCGGCGGAACAGGCTGAAGCGAAACCCTGCATGCTCGAACAGCGTGCGGCCGTCGATCTGCTCCGGGGCAATCACCGGGATCTCGCGTTCAGCCAGTTCAAGGCTGAAGGTATGCTCCTCGAGAATCGCCTCATCGCTCCAGCGGTCCGGTCGATAGAACTTGGCGATCAGCGGTGCGGCGCCTTCTATGCCGACCTGAAATACCCTGTTTTCGTAACTGTTCAGGGTCAGGATGCGCGCATCAGAGAGATAGCCAAGCGATTCGACCGCGTCCAGCACGGTGTCAGGGGTGAGGGTAGAAAAGGGATGGCTGGACATGGTGGTCGACTCGGAGCAAACACGTGATTGTGACCGCACAGGGTAACAGGTGTTGACCGTGGAATCGCTCGTTACAGACGGGTTTCAGGGGGTACGGGCGACGCACCAGACCTGAACCGATGCGGCGCCGGCCTTGAGCAGGGTTTGGCTGGCCTCACTCAGCGTCACGCCGGTGGTCATGACGTCATCGATCAGCGCCAGGTGCTTTCCCTGCAGGTGTTCAGGCCTTGGGCAGCTGAACGCACCGCGCAGGTTCTGGCGTCGTGCTTTGGCATCCAGGCCCTGCTGCGGCAGGGTTGAGCGGGTGCGTTCCAGCAGTTCGGGTCGACAACGGAGTTGGGTGCGTCTGGCAATATCGCGCGCCAGCTCGCAGGCCTGATTGTAGCCACGCTGAGCCTGCCGCTTGCGGTGCATGGGCACTGGCAGCAGCAGGTCGGGGCAGGGGGCAATGTCTTGCTGCAGCCAATCCGCCGCCGCTTCGGCAAGTAGCTGCCCGAGCAGGCGGCCAATGCTGGTCTGGCCATGGTACTTGAACGCGGGAATCAGGCTGTCAACCGGGAAGCGGTAGATCAGCGGTGCCAGCGCGTGACTGAATGGCGGGGGTGCATTCAGGCAGCGCCCGCATTGCTGCGCCGGGTGCGGCAAGGGCAGGGCACAGCGTTGGCAGCAGGCCTGTTGCCAGGGCAAGTCAGCCTCGCAGCCTCCGCACAGTTGCGTGTCCGGATGCGGGTTGCTGCCAAGGCAGAGTATGCATTGTGCGAATAGATTGTTTTTTATCCAGATGTAAACCTGTTGTTTTTTCAAAGGTTGACAGCCTCCGTGCCGTCGTTATGATGCTCGGCAGACTTGGAACCCGCCCGGTTCCCCTGCCAATTCGAAGGGACAAGACCCCATGACTGCATCCGTGACCCGCCACGACTGGACTCTGGCAGAAGTGCTGGAGCTATTCAATCAGCCGTTCAATGATCTGCTGTTTCAAGCACAGACGGTGCATCGCATGCACTTCGACCCGAACCGGGTGCAGGTCTCCACGCTGCTGTCGATCAAGACCGGTGCGTGCCCGGAAGACTGCAAGTACTGTCCGCAGTCCGGTCATTACAACACCGGTCTGGACAAGGAAAAGCTCATGGAGGTCGAGAAGGTGCTCAAGGCGGCGGCCGATGCCAAGGCCATTGGCTCCACCCGCTTCTGCATGGGCGCGGCCTGGAAACATCCGTCTGCCAAGGACATGCCCTATGTGCTGAAGATGGTCGAGGGCGTCAAGGCGCTGGGCATGGAAACCTGCATGACCCTGGGCAAGCTGAGCAAGGAGCAAACCCAGGCGTTGGCCGAAGCCGGGCTGGATTACTACAACCACAACCTCGACACCTCGCCCGAGTTCTACGGCAACATCATCACCACCCGGACCTACGCCGATCGGCTGGAAACCCTGTCGCATGTGCGTGACGCGGGTATGAAAATCTGCTCTGGCGGGATTCTCGGCATGGGCGAGTCGCTTCAGGATCGCGCCGGTCTGCTGATTCAGCTGGCCAACCTGCCGGAGCACCCGGAGAGCGTGCCGATCAATATGCTGGTCAAGGTGCAGGGTACCCCGCTGGCGGACGAGAAGGATGTTGACCCCTTCGACTTCATCCGCATGCTGGCCGTTGCCCGCATCATGATGCCCAAATCTCACGTGCGCTTGTCTGCCGGCCGCGAGCAGATGAACGAGCAGATGCAGTCGCTGGCCTTCTTCGCCGGCGCCAATTCCATCTTTTATGGAGAGAAGCTCCTGACCACCGGCAACCCGCAGGCGGATAAGGACATGCAGCTGTTCGCCCGCCTCGGCATCAAGCCGGAAGAGCGCCAGGAGCACGCGGACGAGGTGCATCAGGCGGCGATTGAGCAGGCGCTGATCGAACAGCGGGACAGCAAGCTGTTTTATTCGGCCGTCTGACGACGGCAGCCTCAAGCCATAAGCTGCAAGCCTCAAGCGAGCGCTGATGTGGCTTGAAGCTTGCTGCTTGCCGCTTGGAGCTTTTTTATGTCTTTCGATCTTTCTGCACGCCTCACCGAGCGCCGCGCTGCGCATCTGTACCGTCAACGCCCGCTGCTGCAGACGCCGCAGGGCGTGGAGGTGCAGGTCGACGGTGAGCGGTTGCTCAGTTTCTGCAGCAATGACTACCTCGGTCTTGCCAATGATCCGCGCATCAACGAGGCGTTCGTCGAGGGTGTGCGGCAGTGGGGCACAGGTGGTGGTGCGTCGCACCTGGTGACCGGTCACTCGGGCGCCCATCATGCGCTGGAAGAGGCGTTGGCCGAGTTTACCGGCCGGCCACGGGCCTTGCTGTTGTCCAGCGGCTATATGGCCAATATGGGTACGGTTACGGCGCTGGTGGGGCAGGGCGATACGGTGCTGGAAGATCGGCTCAATCACGCCTCTTTGCTGGATGCCGGGCTGCTTAGTGGTGCGCGTTTCTCGCGTTATCTGCATAACGATGCAGACAGCCTGCGTGGCCGGTTGAGCAAGGCTCAGGGCAATACGCTGGTGGTGACCGATGGCGTGTTCAGCATGGACGGTGACCTGGCCGACTTGCCCGCGCTGTGTGCTGCCGCAGCGGACGTCGATGCCTGGATGATGGTGGATGATGCTCACGGCTTTGGCTGTCTCGGCGCTCAGGGTGGCGGCATTGTTGAACATTTCGGCTTGTCGATCGACCAGGTTCCGGTGCTGGTCGGCACCCTCGGCAAGGCGTTTGGCACTGCCGGCGCCTTTGTTGCCGGCAGCGAAGAACTGGTCGAAACCCTGATCCAGTTTGCCCGTCCCTACATCTATACCACCAGCCAGCCACCCGCCGTTGCCCATGCCACATTGACCAGCCTGCAACTGGTGCGCGAAGAGCACTGGCGCCGTGACCAACTGGCGGCGCTTATCAGCCGTTTTCGGGCTGGAGTCACCTCGCTCGGGCTTGAGCTGATGGATAGCCCGACGCCGATTCAGCCGATAGTGGTGGGCACCAGCGAGCGGGCGCTGGCGCTGTCGGCTGCACTGCGCGCGCGCGGCCTGCTTGTGACTGCCATTCGCCCGCCGACCGTACCGCAGGGTACCGCCAGACTGCGTGTTACCCTCAGCGCCGCGCATACCGAACAACAGGTTGACCGCTTGCTCGATGCGCTCGGGCAGGCGCACAAGGAACTCAACGATGAATAACCTTACCTTACTGCCCGGCTGGGCGCTGGCCGCCAGCAACCTGCTGCCGTTGCAGCAGGCGTTGCACGAGCGGCTGCCCGACCTGGCTGTGCAGCTGGCGGAGTTGCCGCCGCGGCTGCAGATGTCGACCCTCGAGCCGGACCTGACGGCGCTGGCCGAGGCCTTGCCTGCTGGCTGGCTGGCCGGCTGGTCGCTGGGCGGCATGCTGGCAGTGCAGCTGCAGCGCCGCTTCCCGGAGCGCTTCTGTGGCGTCATCACCATCGCCAGTAATGCCTGCTTTGCGGCGCGCGACGGCTGGCCTCATGCGATGCCGGTCGATACCTTCAAGGCTTTCCTGGCTGATGCCCGCGAGCAACCCGAGCGTATTCTCAAGCGCTTTTCCCTGTTGGTAACGCAAGGTGGTGAGAACGCCCGGGAACTGAGTAAGCAGTTGCAGTGGAGCGATGCCGATCCGCTGCAACGTCTCAACCAGCTGGCGCTGCTCGGCGTGATCGATAACCGCATTCCTCTGCAGCGTTGTGCGCAACCGGTACTGCACTGCCTCGGTGGTAACGACGCGCTGGTGCCTGCGGCCGTGGAATCGGACCTGCTGGCGCTCAATGGCAATGCCCGGGTGAGGATGCTGCCGCAGGGCAGTCATGCCCTGCCGCTGGAAGCGCCACTCTGGCTGGCGGGTGAAATCGCCGAGTGGCTGGAAGCGCAATGACCACCGAGGTGATCGACAAGCAGGCCGTTGCCGCCTCGTTCAGCCGGGCGGCGACAACCTACGATCAGGTCGCCGAGCTGCAGCGCAGCGTCGGCAGCAATCTGCTGGCGCGCTTGCCCGAGAGCCTGGAGGTCGAGCGTCTGGCCGATCTGGGCTGCGGAACCGGATACTTTACCCGTGCACTGAGCGCCCGCTTCGGGCAGCCGGTGCTGGGGCTGGACATCGCCGAGGGCATGCTCCGCTATGCCCGCGCCCAGGGGCCGGTATCCTCGAGCTGGATCGTTGCCGATGCGGAGGCGTTGCCGTTACGTGCAGACTCCCGGCAGTTGCTGTTTTCCAGCCTGGCGTTGCAATGGTGCCCGGATCTCTCGCAGGCGCTGAAGGAGGCCCTGCGGGTGCTGGAGCCGGGTGGTCTTATCGCTTTCAACACGTTAGTTGAAGGCACGCTGCAGGAGCTGCGCGACGCCTGGCAAGCAGTCGATGGCTACGTGCACGTCAATCGCTTCATGCCGCTGGCGCAGTTGCAGCAGACACTGGCTGATGCGGGCTTTGCCAGTTGGCGCTGCGAGGTCGAAACCCATGTCCTGCACTACCCGCAGCTCAGCGGGCTTACCCATGAACTCAAGGCGCTCGGCGCCCACAATCTGAATGCCGGCCGTCCCGGAGGTCTGACCGGCAGAGCCAGATTGCGGGCACTGACCGCCGCCTATGAAACCTTCCGCCAGCCGGCGGGTTTGCCCGCGACCTATCAGGTCGCCCAGATCATTCTGCATAAAGGCCAGCAGGCCTGAGGGAACCCCCATGAGCAAACGTTACTTCGTTACCGGTACTGATACTGAAATTGGCAAGACCACGGTCGCCGCCGGTCTGCTGTGTGCAGCGCGTCAGCGAGGCCTGACCACCGCCGGAGTCAAGCCGGTGGCTGCAGGCTGCGAGCGCACGCCTGACGGGCTGCGTAACGAAGACGCGCTCGCGCTGCAGGCCCAGTGCAACCCGCCGCTGGCCTACGAATTGATCAATCCTGTGACGTTGGAAGCGGCTATCGCACCGCATATTGCCGCGCAGGAGGAGCAGGTGACACTGACCGCGAAAGGGTTGGCACAGGCTTGTGACGCGGTATTCGAGCGAGGTGCCGCGCTGACCCTGGTGGAAGGGGCCGGCGGCTGGTGTGTTCCTCTCAATGAGAGCGAACTGCTGTCGGATGTCGCCATTGCGCACAAACTGCCGGTGGTGCTGGTGGTAGGTATGCGCCTGGGCTGCATCAACCATGCGCTGCTGAGCTGTCGTGCCATTGCTGCAGATGGGCTGGAGCTGGCTGGCTGGGTTGCCAACCATGTTGATCCGCAGATGAGCCGTCCCGAGGAAAACCTGGCGACGCTCAAGCAGTTGATCAAGGCACCATGCCTGGGCGTCGTGCCGCGCCTGGATTCGGCCGACGCGACCGCCGTGTCTGTGTATCTGGATGTGTCTCCGCTGGTCTGATACGACCAGCGGTGCTGGGCGCGGGGGGGCGTCTATGCTTGAATGTAGGTGTCAATTTACCCAGAGACCATGCCATGGCTACCCTTGACTTGATTTCCGCTGGCCTGACCAGTGTGCGTCAGGGCCAGAACCGCATCAGCGGTGCGGCGTCCGATATTGCCCGTGCGGCCCTTCCGGTTGATCCGGTGGCTGCGACTGCGCAGCCCGCGCAGCCGGCTACGGGCCAGGCTGCGGCATCTACGCCGGTAGAAACCGCGCGTCCGGTCAATCTCGTCGACAGTCTGGTGGAACTGCAGCAGGGCCGCCAGCAGGCTGAGGTCGGGGCGTCGGTGATCGACACCGCCGACGAAGTGCTCGGCACCTTGCTGGATGTCACTGCCTGAGCCTGACCAGGCTCAACAGCGTGGTGCGCCCCCATGACCCCTGTCGGCAGCAGTCAAAGCACCTATATTCCCTCCGCGTTCACCACGCTGACCGCACGTTCCATCGCGGTCAGCGACAAGGTCCCTGCTGACGACCCCAACACCCGTTTTGCGCCGGTAGAGCCAACCAGCGAGGCGGCAGTGGGCACCGCTTCCCCTGACGCATCCGGCGATACCGAACTGGCCGAGGCCGAGCGCAGCAAGCGGTCCCAGCTCGCCAAGGCCGAAGCGCAGTTGCTGCAAGCCGAACAGAACGAAATCAGAGAGCTGGCCGCCCGTGATCGCGAGGTGCGCGCCCATGAGCAGGCGCACATGGCGGTTGGCGGTCAGTACGCCGGCTCCATGTCGCTGAGCTATGAACGGGGCCCGGACGGCCGCCTGTATGCGGTCGGTGGGGAGGTGTCCATTGATACCGCTCCGGTACCGGGCGACCCGCAGGCCACCATCGACAAGATGGAACAGGTGCGCAGAGCCGCGCTGGCGCCGGCCGAGCCTTCATCTCAGGATCGTGCCGTGGCGGCCCAGGCTGCACAGCTGATAGCGCAGGCTCGTGCCGAGATAGCAGCATCCGATCCGGTGGCCGGTAGCAGTGCCGGAGCAGCGGAGTCGGCCGACTCGGCGAGTACGCAGGCCAGCGGTGACTCAACGGTGGAAGACGACCGCGCAGGCGCGGGGCTGTCTGTCTATCGGGGTGTTGCTGCCGATCCGGCCAATGCAGGTCTGCGCGCCCTCGCCTGATTCGGCCCTGTCAGTCAGGCCACCCTTTTTCTGTTCATACTCACGCAGACTGATACCGGTGCATTCATGCGGGGGTTGACATTGGTTTGGCGTAAACGTATGTTTCAAACGTCTGTTTGAATTCGAGCTGCCAGGCAGCTCAAAACTGCAGCCTCGGCTGCCCGTGCATACTGATCAATACTTGAGGTCCAGTACCATGCCCGATTACAAGGCTCCCCTGCGTGACATTCGTTTCGTCCGCGATGAACTCCTGGGTTATGAAGAGCACTATCAGAGCCTGCCCGGCTGCGAAGATGCTACGCCGGATATGGTCAACGCCATTCTGGAAGAGGGCGCCAAATTCTGTGAGCAGGTTATTGCGCCGCTGAACCGTGTTGGTGACATCGAAGGCTGTACCTGGAGCCCCGAGGGTGTGACCACGCCCACTGGCTTCAAGGAAGCCTACCAGCAGTACGTTGAGGGTGGCTGGCCGAGTCTGGCGCACAGCGCTGAGCATGGCGGTCAGGGTCTGCCCGAGTCGCTGGGTTTGACCATCAGCGAAATGGTTGGCCAGGCCAACTGGTCCTGGGGCATGTACCCCGGCCTGTCGCACGGCTGCATGAACACCCTGGAAACTCACGGTACCGACGAGCAGAAGCACACCTATCTGCCCAAGCTGGTTTCCGGCGAGTGGACCGGCACCATGTGCCTGACCGAGCCGCATTGCGGTACCGACCTGGGTATGCTGCGTACCAAGGCCGAGCCGCAGGCTGACGGCACCTACAAGGTATCCGGCACCAAGATCTTTATCTCTTCCGGCGAGCATGACATGTCGGAGAACATCATCCACATCGTGCTGGCCCGCCTGCCTGACGCACCGGCCGGCACCAAGGGTATCTCCCTGTTCATCGTGCCGAAGTTCCTGGTGAACGCCGATGGCGAGAAGGGTGAGCGCAACACCGTCAGCTGTGGCTCGCTTGAGCACAAGATGGGCATCCACGGCAACGCTACCTGCGTGATGAACTTCGACGGTGCTACCGGTTACCTGATCGGCGAGCCGAACAAGGGCCTCAACGCCATGTTCACCTTTATGAACACCGCGCGTCTGGGTACTGCACTGCAGGGTCTGGCACACAGCGAAATCGCCTTCCAGGGCGGCATCCAGTACGCCCGTGAGCGTCTGCAGATGCGTTCGCTGACCGGCAACAAGGCGCCGGAGAAGCCGGCTGATCCGATTATCGTTCACCCGGACGTGCGTCGCATGCTGCTGACCATGAAGGCGTTTACCGAAGGTAACCGCGCGATGGTTTACTTCACTGCCAAGCAGGTCGATATCCTGAAGAACAGCCAGGATGCCGAGCAGAAGAAGCAGGCCGATGCCATGCTGGCGTTCCTGACGCCGATTGCCAAGGCGTTCATGACCGAGGTCGGTTTTGAAGCGGCCAACCACGGTGTGCAGATCTACGGTGGCCACGGCTTTATCGCCGAGTGGGGCATGGAGCAGAACGTGCGCGACGCCCGTATCTCCATGCTGTACGAAGGTACCACCGGTATTCAGGCCCTCGACCTGCTGGGTCGCAAGGTTCTGATGACCCAGGGCGAGGCGCTGAAAGGCTTCACCAAGATCGTCCACAAGTTCTGCCAGAACAACGAGGGCAACGAAGCCATCGCCGAGTTTGTCGCGCCGCTGGCTGCGCTGAACAAGGAGTGGGGCGAGCTGACCATGAAGATCGGCATGGCCGCGATGAAAGACCGCGAAATGGTCGGTGCCGCGTCCGTGGACTATCTGATGTACAGCGGCTACGCCTGCCTGGCCTACTTCTGGGCCGACATGGCACGTGTTGCTGCCGAGAAACTGGCCGCCGGTACCGCAGAAGAGGGCTTCTACAAGGCCAAGCTGCAGACCGCCCGTTTCTACTATCAGCGCATCCTGCCGCGCGTTCGCACTCACGTTGAGGCGATCCTGTCCGGTGCGGATAACCTGATGGAAATGGATGCCGACAACTTCGCACTGGGCTACTGATCTAGCCTGACGTTGTTGTCAGTATCAAGGCCGCCCCGGTAACGGGGCGGCCTTTTTTAATGTCCGATGATCAGGGATTGCGCGCCAGGCGCAGTCCGCTGAATTGCCACTGCGCCGCGGGCGGGAAGAAGTTGCGGTAGGAGGGTCTGCTGTGGCCCGCCGGGGTGGCACAGGAACTGCCGCGCAGGACCATCTGGTTGATCATGAATTTGCCGTTGTACTCACCAACGGCACCTGCCGCCGGCTGGTAACCGGGGTAGGGCAGGTAGGCACTGTTGGTCCATTGCCAGACCTGGCCAAACAAGCCCGCAAGATCTGGTGCGGTACGCGCCGCGTGCTCCCATTCAGCCTCTGTCGGCAGCCGTGCGCCCGCCCAGCGTGCGTAGGCATCGGCTTCATACAGGTTGATATGGCAGGCCGGTGCTTCGGGGTTGAGCTCTTGCCGGCCAGCCAGGGTAAAGGCGTGCCAGGGTTCACCCGAGGTCTGCAGCCAGTACAAGGGCGCCCGTGCCTGTCGCTGGTTGACCCAGTCCCAGCCATCGGACAGCCAGAGCTCCGGACGCTGGTAGCCTCCGTCGGCAATAAAGGCCATGAAGTCGGCGTTGCTGACGTTGCGCTCCCCCAGCAGGAAGGGTTCCAGCCAGACGCGGTGGCAGGGGCCTTCGTTGTCATAGCTGAAGCTGGCGTCGGACGCGCCGATCTCGCACAGACCGCCGGTAAACGCCCGATAGGGGTAAGGCTCAGTGGCAATAGCGGAGCGTTGTTCAGGTGCGCTTGTCCGCCAGGCGGGCATAAGCGGGTTACAGGAAAAGTGGTGTTTGAGGTCGGTGAGCATCAATTCCTGATGCTGCTGTTCGTGGTGCAGCCCCAGGGTCAGCAGCGGGGCAAGGTGGGTGCGCTGACCGGCGTCGCTCAGCAGCTGGCACATCTGCTCGTCAACGTGCCGGCGATAGCTGAGCACCTCGTCCAGTGTGGGGCGCGACAACAGACCGCGTTCGGCACGCAAATGACGTTCGCCGATGCCCACGTAGTAGGAGTTGAACAGGACCTTGTAGGCCGGATCAACGAGTGGGGGCGGCTCGGGCAAGGCGGCGAGAACAAAGGTCTCAAAGAACCAGGTGGTATGGGCCAGATGCCATTTCAGCGGGCTGGCGTCGGTCATGGACTGCAGCTGACAGTCTTCGGGGCTCAAGCCGCGGATCAGCTCCAGTGAGTGCGCGCGGACCCGGGCGTAGTCGAGTTCCAGGGTGCCGGGTGCTGCGTGTCTGGCCGAGCGGTTCATGCCGGCTCTGCCAGAAAGACACCGAACCAGTCTTGCGGGTCTGTCCAGTAGTGGCTGCAGTGCAGGCCGCTGGCGGCCAGCAGAGCACAAAACTCATCCACACTGTATTTGTGGGAATACTCCGTGACGATGTGCTCCCCGGCGTCGAACTGGCGCTGGGTATGGCGGGCCAGGTGCACTGAGTGGCGCTCACGGGCAACCAGGCGCATTTCGATACGGTGGTGGTCCTCGTCAAAGCGGGCGCGGTGTTCAAACAGTTCAGGCTGAAAATCGGCGTCCAGCTCCCGGTTGACGACATTGAGGATATTCAGGTTGAACGCGGCGGTAACGCCGCAGGCGTCATCGTAAGCTGCTTCCAGGACGGCGCGGGGCTTGATCAGGTCGGCGCCAATCAGCAGGCGACCGTGGCTAGTGCAATGGGCGCGTATGCGGCTGAGAAAGCGCATGGCGGCGCGGGGCTCGAAATTGCCGATGGATGAGCCGGGGTAGAAGAATACGGGAGGGTTGTCGGGGCGTTCTGCCAGCAGATCATGCAGTTCGAGATGCTGGGTGAAGTCGCTGATCACGCCAACGCATTCGAGCTGAGGGTGCTGCCGGGCAACGTCGGCTATTGAGCTGTGCAGAAACTCTCCTGCGATGTCGACACCGACCACGCGCGCCGGGTCGACGGCGTTCAGCCATTGCTGCGTCTTGCTGCAGTCACCGCAGCCGAGATCGACCCATTGCGGGTCGTCTGGCAGGTGGCCGGCGATCGTCTCACGGTTTTCCGAGAAAATCAGCGCCTCGGTGCGCGTGGGGTAATACTCATCGAGGCGGCAGATGTCGGTGAACAGCTCGCAGCCGCGTTCATCGTAGAAGTACTTTGAGTCGATGCGTGCGGTTGGCTGCAGCAGTCCCTGCAGAAGTTGTTGGCGCTCATCCTGAATCGGAAGGCGCAGGGTGGACTCGAGTCTGGGCAGGTCAAGAGCAAGGCTCACGTGGCGTCATCCTCTGCAGGTTAAAGTTAAAACCTAGCAGTGGGTTGCGCTCAGCGCCAAAATGACCGGCCAGTCAGGCCCCGGGCTGTGATCCAGTGCCGCGCCTTTATCAGAGCCCCTTGGCGTCGTCGGCCAGCACACGGATAGCCTTGAACAGCTTGCGCGCCGCCGCCGGCGGCTTGTTCTGCTCGGCTTCCTTGGCCGCCTGGCGAGCCAGTTGGCGCAGGTGCTGACGATCTGCGGCGGGGTAGGCCAGCATAAACAGCTCCAGCTCGTCCGCACGGCCGGTCAACAGCCGGTCGCGCCAGCGTTCGATCTGGTGGAAGTGCTGGTTGTGGGCTGCGCTGCTGCTGTCAAACAGATCCAGATAGGTCTGAATTTGCTCAATATCCTGATCGCGCATCAGCTTGCCAACATAGCTCATATGGCGTTTCAGCGCGCCGCGTGCGGTGTGCCGACTGGCCTCGGCGAGCGCCAGGCGCAACTTGTCGGTCAGCTCCAGCTTGGCCAACTGGTCGGGTTTAAGTGCCAGCAGGCGCTTGCCCATTTCCTGCAGGGCGTCCATCTCCCGTTTGATCTGGGTCTTGCTCTTGCCCTCATCAACGGGCTCGAGGGATTCGTCGTCGTGAAACTCGGTCATGGTGATCCTGTCTGGAGATGGTCGCGTCAGCTTTTGCCGGGGGTAATGATACCCGTTTCCCGCTGGCCGCGGCCAATCCGTGGTGGTTTCCGGTTGCGCAACCTCGCTACAATGGCTGCTCGAACCGGAGGTGACATGAGCGCGAATACCATCAGCGTAGCCGAGAATCCCGCAAGCCTGCAGCAGACGCTGGAGCAGCGGGTGGCCTTTATTGTCGACGAGGCGCGACGTCAGGGAGCAACCGCAAGCGAGGTCGCGGTCAGCCAGAGTACCGGGCTGTCGGTGAGCGTGCGCAGCGGTGAAGTCGAAACGGTCGAATTCAATCGTGACCAGGGCTTCGGCATTACCCTGTACGCAGGTCAGCGCAAGGGCTCGGTCAGTACCTCCGATACGTCCGACGACGCCATCCGGCGGGCGGTTGAGACAGCACTGGCGATTGCGCGTCATGCATCCGAGGACCCCTGTTCCGGTCTGGCCGATGCCGAGTTGATGGCTACCCAATTGCCGGATCTCGATCTGTTTCACCCGTGGGAGCTGTCTGCCGAGCAGGCGATTGATCGGGCTCTGGAGCTGGAGCGCTCGGCCCTTGCGGTTGATTCGCGGCTGACAACCGACAGTGCGCAGATCAGCAGTCAGCAAGGCTGCCGGGTGTATGGCAACAGCCATGGCTTCATTGGCAGCGCCCTGAGCAGCCGCCACAGCAGCGCGGCGGTCATGATCGTCTCTTCCGAACAGGGCATGCAGCGTGATTACTGGTACGCCGTCGATCGCGTACCGGGGCGATTGCCAAGCGAGCAGGCGGTAGGGCGCAAAGCCGGTGAGCGGACGCTGGCGCGCATCAACCCCCGCACGGTCAAGACCGCCAAGGTGCCGGTGCTGTTTGCTGCCGATCAGGCGGTGGGCCTGGTTGGCCATTTGTTCGGTGCCATTTCCGGCGGAGCTGTCTATCGTCAATCCACATTTTTGCTCGATGCGTTGGGACAACCGATTTTCCCTGCCTGGATGACCATGCGCGAAACCCCCTACCTCAAGCAGGGCATGGGTAGTGCGGCGTTTGATGGCGATGGTCTGCAAACGCGTGAACAGGCCTTCATCGAGGACGGCCAACTGGTCAGCTGGTTGCTCAGCACCTACTCTGGCCGCAAGCTCGGGTTGCCCAGTACCGCCAACGCGGGCGGTGTGCACAACCTGCAGGTCACCAGTAACGCGGGCGATCTCGATGCACTGCTCAAGGAAATGGGCACCGGCCTGCTGGTGACCGAACTGATGGGGCAGGGCGTGAATGGTGTCACCGGCGACTATTCCCGCGGTGCCGGCGGCTTCTGGGTCGAAAATGGTGAAATTCAGTACCCGGTCAGCGAGATCACCATCGCCGGCAATCTGAAGGATATGTATGCCAACCTGCGTTGCGTCGGCAGCGATGTTGAACGTCGTGGTAACTACCTGACCGGCAGCTGGCTGGTGGATGGGATGACGGTAGGGGGCGCGTAGCGCTCCCTACCGTCAGCTGCAAGCCGTAAGCTTCAAGCTGCAAGTGAAACCCGCACGGTTTTGACTTGCGTGGGTTTAGATTGAAGCGTCGAACGGTCGGAAAGCTTGCAGAAAACACTTGACCACCCTGACGCCGCATTCACCCTGTTGCAGCTTGCAGCTTGCAGCTTGCAGCTTGCAGCTTGCAGCTTGCAGCTTGCAGCTTGCAGCTTGCAGCTTGCAGCTTGCAGCTGGGCTTACTCCCCTTCCCCAAAATAGTCGTTGATCAGCTCCAGCAATGCCTGCAGGGCTTCTTCTGCCTGCTCGCCTTCGCAGCTGACGCAAACCTCTGTGCCCTTGCCGGCGGCCAGCATCATGACCTGCATGATGCTCTTGCCGTCAACCTGGTCGGTTTCGTCATGGCCTATGGTGACCTTGCAGCCGTACTGGTTGGCAATGCCCACAAACTTGGCGGCGGCACGGGCGTGCAGGCCGAGTTTGTTGATGATCAGAACACGGGAGCTTGGCATCAGGGCAGGTCGCGGTGGCGTATCAGCAGGTTGGGTGTGTCGGCGCTCAGTTCGCGCACCAGTCGCTCGGCGATATAGACCGAGCGGTGATGGCCGCCGGTACAGCCGATGGCGATGGTCATGTAACTGCGTTCGCTGGCGGCGTAGCGGGGCAGCCATTTCTGCAGGTAGTGACAGATGTCCTGGTACATATCTTCCACTTCCGGCTGTTTGCCGAGGTAATCACTGACCGGGGCATCACGGCCGGAAAAGGCGCGCAGGTCGGGCAGCCAGTAAGGGTTGGGCAGGCAACGCACGTCGAATACCAGGTCGGCATCCACCGGCAGGCCGCGTTTGAACCCGAATGACTGGATCAGGACCGAGGGCTGGCTGCCCTTGGTGCCGAGCAGTCGCTGTTTCAGGTGGTCGCGCAACTGGTAGAGATTCAGGTGGCTGGTGTCGACCTTGAGCGTGGCCAGGTCGATGATCGGTTGCAGCAGCAGTGCTTCACGGTCCAGGGCCTCGCCAAGTGACAGGTTGCCGTCGGTCAGCGGGTGTTTGCGGCGGGTTTCCGAAAAGCGCTTGATCAGTACGTCGTTACGCGAGGCCAGGAACAGCACGTCACACTGGACTCCTGCATTGCGTACGTCCTGCAGCAGCTCGGGGAAGCGTGCCAGGTCGTTGGGCAGGTTGCGGGCGTCGATGCTGATGGCGACTTCCGGCAGGCTGAAATCATTCTGTCTTGCCTGGCGGGCCAGTTCGGGCAGCAGGCCTGCGGGGAGATTGTCGATGCAGTAGAAGCCGTTGTCTTCAAGCAGATGCAGCGCGGTGCTTTTACCCGAACCGGAACGGCCGCTGACGACAATCAAACGCATGTCAGCCTCCGTCGCCGTCGCCAACCATGACGCGATAAAGCGCATCCGCGTCCGGTGCTGCGCGCAGTGCATCACGCAGCTCGGCGTTGTCGAGCTTGCCAGCCAGCATTTTGAGAATCTGCAGGTGTTGCTCGGTGGCTTCCTGCGGGACCAGCAGCACGAAGATCAGGTCGACAGGTTGGCCATCGAGAGCGTCGAAATCGATTTTGCCGTCCAGCTGCAACAGGGCGCCTATGGCCTGGTGGCAGTCTTCCAGACGACAGTGAGGGATGGCAATGCCATTACCAAAACCGGTTGACCCCAGGCGTTCACGAGCGATCAGGTTTTCGTAGATGGCGTCAGGATCCAGGTTGGTGTGCTGGGCGACCAGCTTACCGATCAGCTCCAGCACACGTTTTTTGGATCCGCCCTGAACGCCGGCGAAGGTACGTTCAGGGGTCAGGATGTGGTCTATTTGCATGGTGATGCAGTGAAGGTCCGGTTATCGGTCGTTCGCGCCTTGCTGACGGTCGATGTGCTTTTCCTTGTGCTTGATCAATTGGCGATCCAGCTTGTCGGTCAGCAGGTCAATGGCGGCGTACATATCGGAGTGTTCTGCCAGGGCAACCACTTCACCACCGGCAATGTGCAGGGTGGCTTCGGCCTTCTGCCGGAGTTTCTCTACTTCCAGGGTGACCTGGACGTTGGTGATCTTGTCGAAATGCCGCTCCAGGCGGGACATTTTTTCGGTGACGTAGTCGCGCAGTGCGTCGGTGATATCGAGTTGGTGACCGCTAATGTTCAGTTGCATACGGCATCTCCTGATTGGCTTGTTGTTGCTGGGTGACGACCTGTCACCCGGTATTGCCACTTGCGTGATCCCTGAACTGGATCTGCTGCGTTGAACGGCTCATTCGAGCCTGTTTTCGCAGGTACTAGACCAGTCTCTTGCGTTCGCTCGAAGGCGCGATGTTGAGCGACTCGCGGTATTTCGCGATGGTCCGTCGGGCTACTTCAATGCCCTGTTCTTCAAGTAAACCAGCGATCTTGCTGTCGCTCAATGGTTTCTTTGGGTTTTCTGCTGCGACCAGCTTTTTGATCAGCGCGCGGATAGCGGTGGAGGAAAATTCCCCGCCTTCGCTGGTGCCGACGTGGCTGGAGAAAAAGTACTTCAGCTCGAAGATGCCGCGCGGCGTGTGCATGTATTTCTGGGTCGTAACCCGCGAAATAGTCGACTCGTGCATGCCGACGGCTTCGGCGATGTCATGCAGCACCAGTGGCTTCATCGCCTCTTCGCCGTGCTCAAGAAAGCCACGCTGGTGTTCGACGATCTGGGTGGCGACCTTCATCAGGGTCTCGTTGCGACTCTGCAGGCTCTTGATGAACCAGCGCGCCTCCTGCAGGTTGTTGCGCAGGTAGGTGTTGTCGTCACTGGAGTCGGCCCGTCGCACCATCGAGGCATAGTGGCCGTTGACGCGAACCTTGGGTACCGCTTCCTGGTTCAGTTCAACCAGCCAGCGATTGGCGTCGCGGCGCACAATCACATCCGGTATCACATACTCCGGCTCGCCCGAGGCGATTTCCGAGCCCGGGCGGGGGTTGAGCGTCTGAATCAGCGCAACCACGTCACGCAGCTGGTCTTCCTTGAGCTTGCTGCGGCGCATCAACTGGCTGAAATCGCGGCTGCCGAGCAGTTCCAGGTGATCGCGCACGACGCGGGTCGCCTGTTCCAGCATCGGGGTGTTCTCGGGCAGCTGACGAATCTGCAGCAGCAGGCATTCGCGCAGATCCCGCGCGCCAACGCCTACCGGCTCGAATTGCTGGATGCGATGCAGCACCATTTCGACTTCATCGAGTTCGACTTCGAGCTCTGCGGGCAGGGAGGCCAGAATGTCATCCAGCGACTCTTCAAGGTAGCCGTCGGCATTGATGCCGTCGATCAGCGCTGTGGCGATCTGATAATCGGTTTCCGACATCGGCAGCAGGTTCAGCTGCCATTCCAGATGACTCTGCAGGGTCTCGCCGGTGCCGGTACGCGAGGTGTAATCCCAGTCCTCGTCATCCTGGCTGGGCAGCGAACTGGCAGAGGTCTGGTAGACGTCTTCCCATTGGGTATCGACCGGCAGTTCACTGGGAATCTGTTCATTCCAGTTGCCTTCCTGGTCGTTTTGTCCGTGCTGCTCGATGGAGTCGAGGGAGACCGGCTCGGGCAGGGTTACCGCGGGGGCGTCATCGTCGCCGCTTTCCTGGGCGCTGCTGCCGTAGTCGTCATCGCCGTCGTCTGCCATTTCCAGCATCGGGTTGGCTTCCAGTGCCTCCTGCACCTCCTGCTGGAGGTCAAGGCTGGATAGCTGAAGCAGTCTGATGGCTTGCTGCAGCTGCGGTGTCATCGTCAGCTGCTGCCCCATCTTGAGGACGAGCGAGGGTTTCATTGTGTCGCGAAATACCTTGTGCGCTTGATCAAACCATGTGCCGGGCGAAGTCCGGACTCGTTCCCCGCTAGCATGCCTGAGTTGCGGGTGCTTTTATAGCCGGAAGGCGTGGCCCAGGTACACATCTTTCACTGTCTGGTCCGCCAGCACGGTCTCGGCGTCGCCTTCAGCGATGATGTGGCCGTCGTTGACGATATAGGCCTTGTCGCAAATGTCCAGCGTCTCGCGAACGTTGTGGTCGGTGATCAGTACGCCGATGCCCTTGTCCTTGAGGTGCTGGATGATCTGCTTGATGTCGTTGACCGAAATCGGGTCTACCCCGGCAAAGGGCTCGTCCAGCAGAATGAAGCTGGGGTCGGTTGCCAGTGCGCGCGCAATCTCGGCGCGCCGGCGCTCACCACCGGACAGGCTCATGCCAAGACTGTCGCTGAGGTGGTGGATATGGAATTCACGCAGCAGCGATTCGAGTTTCCCCTCGCGCGCCTGACGGTTCAGGTCCTTGCGGGTTTCCAGAATCGCCATGATATTTTCGGCGACGGTCAGCTTGCGAAAGATCGAGGCTTCCTGCGGCAGGTAGCCGATGCCTTCGCGGGCCCGGCCGTGCATCGGCAGGCGGGTCACGTCCTTGCCGTTGACGGTGACCTGGCCTTCATCCGCCTTGACCAGGCCAACGATCATGTAGAAACAGGTAGTTTTGCCTGCGCCGTTCGGGCCGAGCAGGCCGACGACCTGGCCGCTATCGATGGATACGGACACATCACGGACGACCTTGCGCGATTTGTAGGCCTTGGCCAGATGGCGCGCCTGTAATGTGGTCATGGCGTTGCCGGCTCTTCGCTTGGCGCTTCGGTATTGCGGCTGCGCGGCTGAATCACGATTTCGATACGCCCTGAGCCCCCGCCGCCGTTGGCGCCGCTGCTGCTGTTGCCGGCATCGACGACCTGACGCTGAATGTCGTAGCTGACATGCTCACCCTGGAAGGTATTGCCGGACTGTTCAAGAAACGCATTCCTGATCAGCACGATGGTCTCGCGGTCGGCGTGGTACTCGATGGTCTCGGCGCGCGCCTTCACCGGCGGTTTGTTGGCTTCCGGCGTTTGCTGATAGGTGGCCGGTCCGCCCTGGGTGATCATGGTATTGAGCTCACCATTGGCATTGGTGGTCAGGGTAACGCGGGCACCGGTGAGGCGCAGGGTGCCCTGGGTAATGACCACATCGCCGGTGTATACGGCGGTATTGCGCTTGTCGTCCAGCGTCGCGCTGTTGGCCTGAATGCGAATCGGCTGGCTGCTGTCGCTGGGCAGTGCCAGAACGTGGCTCACTGGACACACGGCCAGCGTCAGGGCAAGGAGGGATTTAACGCACCTCATATTGGCCTCGTACGGTGGACAGCAGCTTCAGGCTACCGTCGTTGAGAAATAGTTGCATGCCCTCGGCAGTGGTCACACTGCGAGCGGCTTCGATTCTAACCGGTTGATCGGTTTCCGCGTAGTCACGGGCGGGAAACAGGGTCAGGGCTGACGTGGTCAGCTGACGCGCGTCATCGGTGTTCTGTTTCAGCAGGACATCGGTCGTCAGGTCAACGCGGTCACCGCGCTGGGTAACGACACCCTGACGCGACTTCAGCAGCCACGGCGTCGGATCCTCTCCCCGGTAGAACAGCAGCTCAGGGTCTTCCAGGTGAGTACTGCCGTCGTCTACCTGATGAACGGCATGGGAGGTCGTCAGCCGGTATGCAACCTTGCCCTGTTCATTGAGCATCAGGATGCGCGCGTTGTCGATATAGAAGTCGGGACGGTCGGTCTGAGTCTGCGGCTTGCCGGTGTTGAAGCTGGACGGATTGATGTTCCAGTAACCGACAGCCATCGCCAGCGCTGCCCCGGCAATGATCAGCAGGCCGACGACCAGATAGCGTGGTAGCGTCAGGTTCACAGGTAGGCTGCCTGTGCCTGGTCCAGGGTACCCTGGGCGCGCATGATCAGTTCGCAGAACTCGCGGGCTGCACCCGCGCCACCGGCGGCGCGGGTAACGCCATGGGCGTGTTCGCGCACAAAGGTGTCGGCAGTGGCGACCGCCATCCCCAGGCCGGCGCGGCGGATGACCGGCAGGTCCGGCAGGTCGTCGCCAAGGAAGGCAATCTCGTGCATTTCGACCGGGACGATCTCACGCAGCTCGGCCAGGGCGGTCAGTTTGTCCTCGCGGCCCTGAATAAGGTGCTTGATGCCCAGGTTGGCGGCGCGGCGCTCGACCAGTGGCGATTTTCGGCCGCTGATGATGGCGACCTCGACGCCCGAGGCGATGAGCATCTTGATACCGTGGCCATCCAGCGTATTGAAGGACTTGAACTCGGTGCCGTCGGGCATGAAATACAGGCGGCCGTCGGTCAGGACGCCATCAACGTCGAAGATGGCGAGGCGAATTGCTTTTGCGCGTTCGATCAGCTTTTCCATATTCAAACTCAGACCACGCCCGCACGGAGCAGATCATGCATGTTGAGGGCGCCCACCGGCCGGCCTTCAGTGTCTACCACGAACAGACCATTGATGCGGGCGTCTTCCATGATTTTCAGGGCTTCGGCCGCGAGCATACCACTGCGCGCAGTCTTGCAGTGACGGGTCATTACGTCGCTGATGCTGGCACGCTGAAAATCGATGTTGTGATCCAGGCTGCGGCGCAGGTCGCCATCGGTGAAGATGCCGGCCAGCTTGCCATCGGCATCTATGACGCCGGTCAGGCCGAGGCCCTTGCGGGTCATTTCCAGCAACGCGTCACGCAGCGGCGCGTTGGGCTTGACCAGGGGCATGCTCCCACCTGCGTGCATGATGTCGTCAACCAGCAGCAGCAGGCGGCGTCCCAGACTGCCACCGGGGTGCGAGAAAGCGAAGTCCTCGGCACTGAAACCCCGCGCTTCGAGCAGCGCGATGGCCAGTGCGTCACCCATCACCAGTGCGGTGGTGGTGCTGGAGGTCGGTGCCAGGTTCAGCGGGCAGGCTTCCTGCTCGACGCCGGTGTCCAGGTTGGCGACTGCGGCCAGTGCCAGGGTCGACTGCGGGTTGCCCGTCATGCTGATCAGGGGTGCGCCGAGGCGCTTGATCAGCGGCAGCAAGGTCACTACTTCGGCGGTATTGCCCGAGTTGGACAGGGCGATGACGACATCCTCGGCGGTGATCATGCCCATGTCGCCGTGACTGGCCTCGCCCGGATGGACAAAAAAGGCGGGGGTGCCGGTGCTGGCCAGGGTGGCGGCGAGCTTGCGGCCGACATGTCCGGACTTGCCCATGCCGGTGACAACCACGCGGCCGTGGCATTGCAGCAGGGTGTCGCAGGCGATGGTGAAGGGCTCTGCCAGTCGCTGCAGCAGGGAATCTACCGCATCGCGTTCCATGCTGATGGTGCGCGAGGCGGATGCAATATAGTCAAAATCGGCCATGTGCTATTCGTCGGTAATCGCTGAACGCGCAAGTATAGCGGTTTGTCGGAGCTAACTCACCCGCCTTGACCAGCTTCGTCTCGGCGTTAACCCGTTCTGGGGAGGCTGCCCATTCCCGGCTTGGGCTGCCGTCGGGGAACTGGTATATTAGGCGGCTTCGTTTGCCCGAGGTCTGGGCATGATCCGCAAAGGCCCGAACAGCACTATGACCGACGTGTCAGATTACATCGTAGACCTTCAGGGCGTGACCTTCCGGCGCGGCCAGCGAGTCATCTTTGATGGTGTGGATATCCGTATTCCCCGCGGCAAGGTCACCGGCATCATGGGTCCGTCCGGGTGCGGCAAAACCACGCTGCTGCGCCTGATCGGCGCCCAGTTGCGACCCGAAAGCGGGTCGATCTGGGTGAATGGCCGCAATATTCCCGAGCTGGGGCGCGAGCAGTTGTTTGCCGCGCGTCAGGACATGGGCATGCTGTTCCAGAGCGGTGCGCTGTTTACCGACTTGAGCGTGTTCGAAAATGTCGCCTTTCCGCTGCGGGTGCATACCGAACTGCCGGAAGACATGATTCGTGACATTGTTCTGCTCAAGTTGCAGGCGGTTGGCTTGCGTGGTGCCCGCGACCTGATGCCGGATGAGTTGTCCGGCGGCATGAAACGCCGGGTTGCGCTGGCGCGTGCGATCGCCCTCGATCCGCAACTGATGATGTATGACGAGCCTTTCGTGGGCCAGGACCCGATTTCTATGGGTGTACTGGTGCGTCTGATTCGTCTGCTCAACGACGCGCTCGGGTTGTCCAGTATTGTGGTCTCGCACGATTTGGCCGAGACCGCCAGTATTGCCGACTACCTGTATGTGGTAGGTGACGGCCAGGTGCTCGGGCAGGGTACGCCGGATGAATTGATGAACTCCGACAACCCCCGTATTCGCCAATTCATGCAGGGAGAGCCTGATGGCCCGGTGCCGTTCCACTTCCCGGCCAGGGATTATCTGCAGGATCTGATACAAGCGGAGAAAGACGCGTGAGTGCAGTCGACAGGTTGGTTCTGCTCGGCAGAGCAGGGCTGGACACCATTACTGCCCTGGGTCGCTCCGGGCTGTTTCTCGTCAATGTGATGTTCGGGCGGGCGAGCTTTGGCAACGGCTGGGCGCTGCTGGTCAAGCAGTTGCATTCGGTTGGTGTGCTGTCGCTCGCCATTATTGTCGTGTCCGGCCTGTTTATTGGCATGGTACTAGCGCTGCAGGGCTACAACATTCTGGTCGGCTACGGTTCCGAGCAGGCGGTCGGCCAGATGGTGGCCCTGACGCTGTTGCGCGAGTTGGGGCCGGTGGTAACCGCGCTGCTGTTTGCCGGGCGGGCAGGTTCTGCTCTGACCGCCGAGATCGGTCTGATGAAAGCCACCGAGCAGTTGTCGAGCATGGAAATGATCGGCGTTGATCCGCTCAAGTACGTCATTGCTCCGCGTCTGTGGGCGGGCTTTATCTCCATGCCGCTGCTGGCGATGGTGTTCTGCGTGGTCGGGATATGGGGCGGCGCCATGGTGGCCGTTGACTGGCTGGGAGTCTATTCCGGCTCCTACTGGACGAACATGCAGAATTCGGTGCAGTTCGTCGACGATGTACTTAACGGCCTGATCAAGGCCGTGGTGTTTGCCTTCGTCGTCACCTGGATCGCAGTCTTCCAGGGATATGACTGCGAGCCCACATCCGAAGGCATCAGCCGTGCAACCACGCGCACCGTAGTGTATGCGTCGCTGGCCGTGCTGGGGCTGGACTTCATCCTCACTGCCCTGATGTTTTGATTAGCCAAGGAATCATCAAATGCGTATCCGTAACCTGGAATTGACTGTCGGCGTATTTATTCTGGCCGGCGTGCTGGCGCTGACCGTGCTGGCGCTGCGTGTGGCCGGGCTGACTCCGGGCAGCACGGGCAGCACCTACAGTGTGCATGCCTATTTCGACAATGTGGCGGGGCTTACGTCGCGCGCCAAGGTAACCATGTCCGGTGTGACCATTGGTCAGGTCACTGCCATTGAATTCGACAAGAATCGTTACAGTGCGCGGGTGGATATGGCCATCGACAGTGACGTTGATACCCTGCCTGCCGACAGCACCGCATCGATTCTGACTGCCGGCCTGCTGGGCGAGAAATACGTTGGTATTTCGGTGGGTGGCGAGGAAGACCTGTTGGTTGACGGCAGCGAAATCTATGACACCCAGTCTGCACTGGTGCTGGAGGAACTGATCGGCCGGTTCCTGCTCAATACAGTAAGCAAGGAAGACTGACTGCAGTCAGCCCCACAGGAGAATGTACATGCGCCCGATCATCAATGCCTTTGTTGCCCTCACGCTGCTGTTGCCGGCGCTTGCCTTGGCTTCCGCGACCCCACAACAGGTTGTCGAGGATACCTCGCGCAAGGTCATGGAGGTGCTTGACGCCAACCGTGAGACCTATCGCAACGACGTGGAAGCGTTCACCGTTGGTCTGAATGACGTGCTGGAGCCGGTTGTCGATTTTGACGGCATTGCGCGCAGCGTCATGACCGTGCGCTACAGCCGCGGTGCCAGCGACGCCCAGATGCAGCGCTTTATCGAGACATTCAAGCGCAGCATGGTGCAGTTCTACGGCAATGCGCTGCTGGACTTCCAGAGCGGTGAGATCACCGTGCTGCCGGCCAACAACCGTGAGCCGCGCCCTGACCGCGCCAGTGTCGACATGCAGGTCAAGGCCAATGATGGCCAGGTCTATACCGCCACCTACACCATGTCCGACATCAATGGCCAGTGGAAGGTGCGTAACGTCATCGTCGAGGGTATCAACATCGGCCTGCTGTTCCGTGATCAGTTTGCGCAGGCCATGAAGACCCACAACAACAACCTGGATGCGGTTATCGACAACTGGGGCAGTGTTGTCGCCAAGTCACGTGAAGTGGCCTCCCAAGAGGTGCAGCAGTGAGCAATGCCAGCTTGCAGGTCGATGCCGAGGGCGTTGTGCGCCTGGCTGGCGTAATCGATTTTGACTCTGCCGGATCTGTGCGCGACGGGCTGCAGCAGGCTGCAGCCGGGGGGCAGGGGCCGCTGGTGCTGGATATGTCCGGGGTGACGCAGGCCAACAGTGTTGGCCTGTCTTTGATTTTGCGCGCGGCAGAACATTGCCGGCAGCAGGGGCGCGAGTTGCGGTTACGCTCGGTTCCGGACGGGCTGCAGAGTATCGCCCGGGTATGCGGGCTGGATGCCTGGCTGAGCGACGTTGAGCGAGCCCGAGACAATTAGCTTTCAGGCGTTCTGCTCCAGCAGGGCGCCGCAAGGAGTAATTTGCAATGCAATCAGATGAAGTAAAGGCGTTGATCGAATCACGCCTGGAAGATGCCCGGGTCGAGGTTGAAGGCGAGGGCTGCAACTTTCAGCTCAACGTGATCAGCGACACCCTCGCGGCATTGTCACCGGTCAAGCGTCAGCAGCAGATTTATGCGCTGCTCAACGACTATATCGCTGACGGCCGTATCCACGCCGTTACCATGAAGTTTTACACCCAGGAGGCCTGGGCGTCGCGCGCCTGAGGTCTGGAGTACGTACCACGTATGGACAAACTGATCATCACCGGCGGCAATCGCCTGGATGGGGAAATCCGGATTTCCGGGGCCAAGAACTCGGCCCTGCCGATCCTCGCTGCCACGCTGCTGGCGGATGAACCTGTCGTTATTTCCAACCTGCCGCACTTGCATGACATCACCACCATGATCGAACTGTTCGGTCGTATGGGTGTGCTGCCGGTTATCGATGAGCGCCTGGGTGTCGAAGTCGATCCGACTCGCATCACCTCGCTGGTCGCACCCTACGAGCTGGTCAAGACCATGCGTGCATCGATCCTGGTGCTCGGCCCTATGGTTGCGCACTTCGGGCGTGCTGAAGTGGCGCTGCCGGGTGGCTGCGCCATTGGTTCGCGTCCGGTTGACCTGCACATTCGCGGCCTGGAAGCGATGGGTGCGACGATCATCGTTGAAGATGGTTATATCAAGGCTACAGCCCCCGAGGGCGGTCTGCGTGGCGCGCACTTCCTGTTCGATACCGTGACCGTGACCGGGACCGAAAACATTCTGATGGCGGCTACCCTGGCCAAGGGCAAGACCGTTATCGAAAATGCCGCGCGTGAGCCTGAAGTGGTCGATCTGGCCGAATGTCTGATCGCCATGGGTGCGCAGATCACCGGTCATGGCACCGACACCATCACCGTCCACGGTGTCGAGCGTCTGCACGGCGCGCGTTATTCGGTGATGCCTGACCGCATTGAAACCGGTACCTTCCTGGTTGCCGCTGCTGCGACCCGCGGCCGGGTCAAGCTCAAAGACACCGACGCTTCGATCCTCGAGTCGGTGCTGCTCAAGCTGGAAGAGGCGGGGGCCCACATCGATACCGGCAAGAATTGGATCGAGCTGGACATGAAGGGTAACCGTCCGCGCGCAGTCAATCTGCGGACAGCGCCCTATCCGGCATTCCCGACCGACATGCAGGCGCAGTTTGTCGCCATGAATGCGGTTGCCGAAGGCACCGGTACCGTCATCGAGACGATTTTCGAGAACCGCTTCATGCACGTTCAGGAAATGAATCGCATGGGTGCGCGCATTCTGGTTGAGGGTAATACCGCGATCGTCACCGGGGTCGAGCGTCTGAAGGCTGCGCCGGTGATGGCGACCGACTTGCGTGCATCGGCCAGTCTGGTTATTGCCGGTCTGGTTGCCGACGGCGACACCCTGGTCGACCGTATCTACCACATTGATCGTGGTTACGAATGTATTGAAGAAAAGCTGCAGGCCCTGGGCGGTATCATTCGCCGGGTCCCGGCCTAACAGAGAGTTTTCATGAGCCAGAGTCTGACCATTGCCCTGTCCAAGGGACGTATTCTCGACGACACCCTGCCGCTGCTGAAAGCGGCGGGCATCGAACTGACCGAGGATCTGGAAAAAAGCCGAAAGCTGATCTTCCCGACCACCGATCCGAACGTGCGCCTGCTGATCGTGCGCGCGACCGACGTACCGACCTACGTTGAGCACGGTGCTGCCGATGTCGGCGTGGCGGGCAAGGACGTGTTGATGGAGTACGGCAGTCAGGGCCTGTATGAGCCGCTCGATCTGAAAATCGCCCGCTGCAAGCTGATGACCGCAGGCCCGGTCGGCGTGCCGGAGCCGACCGGTCGGCTCAAGGTCGCTACCAAGTTTGTCAATGTCGCGCGCCGGTACTATGCCGAGCAGGGCCGTCAGGTTGATGTGATCAAATTGTATGGCTCTATGGAGCTGGCGCCGCTTGTGGGGCTGGCGGATAAGATCATCGACGTGGTCGACACCGGCAACACGCTCAAGGCCAATGGTCTTGAGGCCCAGGAGTTGATTGCCACCATCAGTTCGCGCTTGATCGTCAACAAGGCTTCGATGAAGATGAAGCATGCCCGCATCAAGATGTTGATTGATCAACTGGCCGAGGCGGTAGAGCGCCGCAACGCCTGATCCGTTTTCGAGTAACCATTCCCTGAATCGCCAAAGGTATCGCTATGAGTACGCCGCTGAAAATCGCCCGTCTGAACGCCAACCAGAGCGATTTTGCCCAGCATCTGGATACCCTGCTGGCCTGGGAAGGCGTCTCCGACAAGGCGGTTAATGACCGGGTTGAGGAAATTATCGCAGCGGTGCGCTCCAGCGGTGATGCGGCGCTGGTCGAGTACACCGAACGCTTTGACGGCCTCTCGGCCGGCAATATGGCCGATCTGACCCTTGATCGCGCCCGCCTGGAGCTGGCGCTTGAACGCATTACTCCGGCGCAGCGCAGCGCGCTGGAAGTGGCCGCCGAGCGTGTGCGCAGTTACCACGAGCACCAGCGCCAGGACTCCTGGCGCTACACCGAAGCTGATGGCACCGTGCTTGGCCAAAAGATCACTCCGCTGGATCGGGTAGGGCTTTACGTCCCCGGTGGCAAGGCGTCCTATCCGTCCTCGGTCCTGATGAATGCCATTCCGGCCAAGGTTGCCGGTGTGCCGGAAGTCGTCATGGTAGTGCCCACGCCGCGCGGCGAGATTAACGAGCTGGTGCTGGCGGCGGCCTGTCTGGCCGGTGTCGACCACGTGTTCACCATTGGCGGTGCGCAGGCTGTCGCGGCGCTGGCCTATGGCACCGAGACTGTTCCTCAGGTCGATAAGATCGTCGGCCCCGGCAATATCTATGTCGCCACCGCCAAGCGTGCGGTGTTCGGTCAGGTCGGTATCGACATGATCGCCGGCCCCTCGGAGATTCTGGTGGTCTGCGACGGCCAGACCGATCCGGACTGGATCGCCATGGATCTGTTCTCGCAGGCCGAGCACGACGAGGATGCCCAGTCGATCCTGCTGTCGCCGGATGCTGACTTCCTGGATGCCGTTGAGGCCAGCCTGAATCGGCTGCTGGGAGAGTTGGAGCGTGATGCCATCGTGCGTGTTTCGCTGGAAAACCGTGGCGCACTGATCAAGGTCGATGACCTGGAGCAGGCCTGCGTGCTGGCCAATCGCATCGCCCCGGAGCACCTTGAGTTGTCGGTCGCGGACCCGGAAGCGCTGCTGCCGCAGATCCGTCACGCCGGTGCCATCTTCATGGGGCGCTTCACCCCCGAGGCGCTGGGCGATTACTGCGCCGGCCCCAACCACGTGCTGCCGACCTCCGGCACCGCGCGGTTCTCCTCACCGCTGGGCGTCTACGACTTCCAGAAGCGCTCGTCGATCATCTTCTGCTCGCCTGAAGGTGCCTCCGAGCTGGGTAAGACTGCATCCGTGCTGGCCCGTGGCGAAAGCCTGACAGCGCACGCGCGCAGCGCGGAATACCGCATTAAGAACTAGCGGCAAGCTTCAAGCTGCAAGCGACAAGCCGAGCTGTGCAGGCTCGGCTCGCCGGGGTTGGCTTGAAGCTTGCGGCTTGCCGCTTGTAGCTCAATCGAGGATTGCCCGTGAGTCGTTTCTGGAGCCCCTTCGTCAAGGAACTGGTGCCGTATGTGCCGGGTGAGCAGCCCAAGGTCGAAAACCTGGTCAAGCTCAATACCAATGAAAACCCCTATGGCCCGTCGCCGCTGGTGGTGGATGCCATTCAGGCTGAGCTGAACGACAGCCTGCGTCTGTACCCCGCGCCAAACGCCGATGCGTTGAAGGACGAGATTGCCCGCTACTATGGCGTGCAGCCGTCTCAGGTGTTTGTCGGCAATGGTTCGGATGAGGTGCTGGCGCATGTATTTCATGGCCTGTTTCAGCACGGCAAGCCGGTGCTGTTCCCGGACATTACCTACAGTTTCTATCCGGTCTATTGTGGCCTGTACGGGATCGAGTCTGCGCCGCAACCGCTGCGCGAGGACTTCACCATTGATCCGGCCGATTACCGTCAGGCCAATGGCGGCATCATTTTTCCCAACCCCAATGCGCCTACCGGGGTCGGTCTGCCGCTGGCTGAGATTGAGGTCATTCTGGCCGCCAACCCGGATTCGGTCGTGGTGGTGGATGAGGCCTACGTCGATTTCGGCGGCGCTACCGCAATCAGCCTGGTGGATCGCTATCCGAACCTGCTGGTAACCCAGACGCTTTCCAAGTCGCGCTCTCTGGCCGGGCTGCGGGTCGGGCTGGCCGTGGGGCATGCTGATCTGATCGAGGCGCTGGAACGGATCAAGAACAGTTTCAACTCCTACCCGCTGGATCGTCTGGCGATTGTCGGGGCGGTTGCGGCATTCAAGGATCAGGCCTGGTTTGATCAGACCCGCAAGGCGGTGATGCGCAGCCGCGATGCGCTGAGTGCAGCGCTGACCAAGCGTGGGTTCGAGGTGCTGCCGTCACAGGCCAACTTCGTGTTCGCCCGCCACGGCAGCCGCGATGCTGCCGAGCTGGCCCAGGGGCTGCGTGAGCAGAAGGTGATCGTGCGTCACTTCAAGCTGCCGCGTATTGATCAGTTCCTGCGCATCACGATTGGAACTGAAGCGCAGAACGCCGCACTGCTGGCGGCGCTGGATACCCTGCTTTAGGGCCTGAATGACGGGCGAACCCCGACTTCCGCCGTGAAGCTCGCGGGTTCGCCGTTGCGCAGCACGTCGAGTCGAATGCTGTCGCCGGGCTTGGCGCGGGCCACCTGGTTCATCGCCTGACGGCCGCTGGTTGCCGGCTCGCCATCGATCTTCAGAATCACGTCGCCCGGCAGCAAGCCGGCATTCCACGCGGGGCCATTGCGGTACAGGCTGGCCACCACGATGCCCTGACTGACCTCCAGTCCGAACGACTCGGCCAGCTCCGGTGTCAGCGGCTGTACTTCTACCCCCAGCCAGCCGCGGATCACATGACCGTGCTGGATGATCGCCTGCATCACTTCAACCGCCAGCCTCACCGGAATGGCAAAACCGATACCCTGCGCTGCGCCCGATTGGGAGAAGATCGCTGTATTGATACCGATCAGGTTGCCTTCGGCGTCGACCAGTGCGCCACCGGAGTTGCCCTGGTTGATGGCCGCATCGGTCTGGATAAAGTCTTCGTAGGTGTTGAGGCCCAACTGGTTACGGCCGGTGGCACTGATGATGCCCATGGTGACCGTCTGGCCGAGACCGAAGGGGTTGCCGATGGCCATGACCACATCACCGATACGCTGCTCGTCACGGGAGTCGATGGTGATGGAGGGCAGGTTTGGCAGGTCGATCTTGAGTACCGCCAGATCGGTCTCAGGATCGGTGCCGATCAGGGTGGCAAGTGCTTCGCGACCGTCCTTGAGTGCAACCAGAATTTCGTCGGCGCCGGCGATCACGTGATTGTTGGTCAGCAGGTAGCCGTCCGGGTTGAGGATCACCGCCGAGCCCAGACTGGACTGGCGACGGGCCGGCGCGGGCAGGCTGTCGGCATAGTCGCGCAGTGAGCCGTCGGCACCGGGCTCGACTGCCTTGCTGGTATAGATATTGGCGACGGCAGGAGAGGCGCGCTCCACGCCGCGGCTGTAGGACACCAGCCCCATGTTTGAGCGCTGCGCTGAAACCTCACGCAGGACGATGTCGTGGGCGGGCAGGCCGATCCATTGCGGGAATTGCTGAATGATCAGCAGGGCCAGCAGGATACCGCAGACAACCGGCCACCCCATCGAGCGTAACAGTGCGTTCATCAAACCCCTACCCGTCATCTGTGCAGGCCGTTGCCGACCGGTGTGAGCGGCATTATACGGGCTCGTACCGGATTCTGCAGGGCATTGGTGACATCCTTGTAACCGTTCGGCGGACGCCGGACAATATGGCCTTTTCCCGCTGACGCCACCGGAGGCACCATGGTTGATCGCGACGCGCTGATTCGCTACTGCAACAAGCTGCTTGATAGCGGCGGCTTTCAGGATTACTGCCCCAACGGGCTGCAGGTTGAGGGGCGTACCGAGATTCGTCGTATCGTCAGCGGCGTGACTGCCAGTCAGGCGCTGGTCGACGCCGCGGTAGAGGCCCGGGCGGATCTGCTGCTGGTGCATCACGGCTATTTCTGGCGTGGCGAGTCAGCCGCCGTTGTCGGTGTCAAACAGCGCAGGCTCAAGGCGTTGTTGCAGAACGACATCAATCTGGTGGCTTACCATCTGCCGCTGGATGTGCACGCCGAGCTGGGCAATAACGTTCAGCTGGCGCGGCTGATGGGCTGGCAGATCAGTGGCGGTCTGGAGCCGAACAACCCCCGATCGGTTGGGCTGACCGGCGAGCTGGCCGCGCCGTGCGCGGGCGAGGAGCTGGCCGCCCTGCTGGCCGCCCGGCTGCAGCGTGAGCCGCTGTTTGTGGCCGGCCATGATCGGCCGGTCAAGCGCATTGCCTGGTGCACCGGCGCAGCGCAGGGCTATATCGACAAGGCCATCGCCCTCGGCGTCGATGCCTTTATCACCGGCGAAGTCTCCGAACCAACCGTACACGCCGCCCGCGAAAACGGCATCCACTTCTACGCCGCCGGCCATCACGCGACCGAGCGTTACGGCGCAAAGGCGTTGGGCGAACACCTGGCCGCGACGTTCGGGCTGGAGCATCGGTTTATCGATATTGATAATCCGGTGTAGGCAGCGCGAAGCGCGTAGCGCTGAGCTACAAGCTTCAAGCCGCAAGCTTCAACAAAACCCTCACGGTCGCGTAGCGCTGGGTTTCGGTTGTCGAGGGGCGAGGGTGAAAAGAACTTCAGGAAGCGCTGTACGACCCAGTCGCGGCACTCACCCTGATTACGCTTGCCGCTTGCCGCTTGCCGCTTGCCGCTTGCCGCTGCTTTTTTCATATCCATATAGCCGAAGGTTCTTGATCGGCTGCTTATTATAAGAAACTCCCTTTGCTACAATGCCTGCCAGTCGAATCGGGCCGTGCGGCCGCTAGCCATTCAACGTGAGTACACCATGCTGGAAAAACTGACCCATCTGAAGCAACTGGAAGCGGAAAGCATCCACATCATTCGTGAAGTGGCTGCCGAGTTCCAGAACCCGGTCATGCTCTATTCGATCGGTAAAGACTCCGCCGTGATGCTGCATCTGGCGCGGAAGGCGTTCTATCCTGGCCGTCTGCCGTTCCCGGTTTTGCACGTGGATACCGGCTGGAAATTCCAGGCGATGTACGAGTTCCGCGAAAAGATGGTCAAGGAAATGGACCTCGACCTGCTGGTGCATATGAACCCGGAAGGTGTTGCCCAAGGCGTTAACCCCTTCACCCACGGCAGTGCAGTGCATACCGACGTGATGAAAACCCAGGGTCTGAAGCAGGCGCTGGACAAGTACGGCTTCGACGCGGCCTTTGGTGGCGCGCGCCGTGACGAAGAGAAGTCCCGCGCCAAGGAGCGTGTGTACTCCTTCCGTGACAAGCACCACCGCTGGGACCCGAAGAACCAGCGCCCCGAGCTGTGGAACATCTACAACGGCAAGGTGCACAAGGGCGAAAGCATTCGCGTGTTCCCGCTGTCCAACTGGACCGAGCTGGACATCTGGCAATACATCTATCTGGAAAGCATTCCGATTGTGCCGCTGTACTTCGCCGCCGAACGTCCGGTCGTTGAATACAACGGCTCGCTGATCATGGTCGACGACGACCGCATGCCGCTGGATGGCAAGACTCCGGAAATGAAAATGGTCCGCTTCCGTACCCTGGGCTGCTACCCGCTGACCGGCGCCGTCGAATCCAGCGCCGCCACGCTGCCGGAAATCATCCAGGAAATGCTGCTGACCAAAACCTCCGAGCGCCAAGGCCGCGTCATTGACCATGACTCCGCTGGCTCGATGGAAGAGAAGAAGCGGCAGGGCTATTTCTAAAGCCGCAAGCTTCAAGCAGCAAGCGACAAGCTGAGCTGAGTCGCGTTGGAGGGCTGCTTGAGCAGGCAACATGGAGGTTGCTGATGGATTTCGAACGGCTTGAAGTGTGGCAGCGTGGAAAGGCGTTGTCTGTTGCCATGTACAGAGCGCTGGCAAACTGCCCCGATTACGGGTTTCGGAACCAGCTGACACGGGCCGCGCTGTCTATTCCCAGTAATATTGCCGAGGGGATGGAACGTGGAGGTAACGCCGAGAAGCGGTATTTTCTCAGCGTCGCCAAGGGCTCATGCGCTGAGGTGCGAACCCAGTTGATGGTGGGGCAGGAGATAGAGTTTCTGGAATTGACACTGGCCACACACTGGATCAGTGAGACCCGCGAGCTGTCGCGCATGCTGACAGGCTTGATTAACCGAATTACCGAATAGCTGCAGGGGCCGCTTGTCGCTTGCAGCTTGCAGCTTGGAGCTTTGATAGATGTCGCATCAATCCGATCTGATCAGCCAGGACATCCTGGCCTACCTGAGCCAGCACGAACGCAAGGAACTGCTGCGCTTTCTGACCTGCGGTAACGTCGATGACGGTAAGAGCACGCTGATTGGGCGTCTGCTGCACGACTCCAAGATGATCTATGAAGATCACATGGAAGCCATCACCCGTGACTCCAAGAAGTCTGGTACCACCGGTGAGGAAGTGGATCTGGCGCTGCTGGTTGATGGTCTGCAGGCCGAGCGGGAGCAGGGCATCACCATCGACGTTGCCTACCGCTACTTCTCTACCGCCAAGCGCAAGTTCATCATCGCCGACACCCCCGGCCATGAGCAGTACACCCGCAACATGGCGACCGGTGCCTCGACCTGTGATCTGGCGATCATTCTGATCGACGCCCGTTACGGCGTGCAGACCCAGACCAAGCGTCACAGCTTCATTGCCTCGCTGCTCGGCATCAAGCACATCGTGGTTGCGGTTAACAAGATGGACCTGATGGACTTCGATCAGACCGTCTACGACAAGATTCGTGAAGATTATCTGCAGTTCGCCAGCGGGCTGGAGCTGCTCGACGGTGACAAGGTGCAGTTTGTGCCGATGTCGGCGCTCAAGGGCGACAACGTTGTAAACCGCAGCGAGCGCAGCCCCTGGTACACCGGCCCGTCGCTGATGGAAATTCTCGAGACCGTCGAGATCGCCAACGATCGCAACACCACCGATCTGCGTTTTCCGGTTCAGCTGGTCACCCGCCCGAACCTGAACTTCCGCGGCTTTGCTGGCACCATCGCCTCGGGTGTGGTGCGCAAGGGCGACGAGCTGACCGTTTTGCCGTCCGGTAAGGGCAGCCGCGTCAAATCCATCGTCACCTTTGATGGTGAGCTGGAAGAAGCCGGCCCCGGTCAGGCAGTGACTCTGACGCTGGAAGACGAGATCGATATCTCCCGTGGCGACATGCTGTGCCACGCCGACAATCGTCCGCTGATCGGTGATCAGTTTGAAGCGACCCTGGTGTGGATGGCCGAGCAGCCGATGCAGCCGGGCCGCAAGTACGACATCAAGCGCGCTACCAGCTACAGCCCGGCGTCCTTTACCCGCATTCAGCATCGCATCGACGTCAACACCATGGAGCAGCAGCCCGCTGCCCAGCTGGCGCTGAACGAGATTGGCCGGGTACAGGTTGCCCTGGAACGTCCGATTGCCTATGACGACTACCAGACCAACCATACCGCGGGGTCGTTTATCGTCATCGATCGGATGACTAATGGCACCGTTGGCGCGGGCATGATCGTCGCCAAGGCGCAGGACGGTCAGAACACCAGTGGCGGTCACCACGGCCGACTGGCCCACGTAACGGCGACCGAGCGCGCTGAACGCTTTGGTCAGGAGCCGGTTACCGTGCTGTTCACCGGCCTGTCCGGTTCGGGCAAGAGCTCCATCGCCTACGCGCTGGAACGCAAGCTGTTTGACGCTGGCCGTGCCTGCTATGTGCTGGACGGCAAGGTGCTGCGTCAGGACCTGAGCAAGGGGCTGGCGATGGACGCTGCCGGCCGTGCCGAGAACCTGCACAAGGGTGCACGTATTGCGCGTCAGATGAATGAAGCGGGCCTGATTGCCATCGGTGCCTTCGTTGCGCCGACCGAGGAAAGCCGCGCCACCGCGCGTCACATCCTCGGCGACCGCTGCCTGCTGGTTCACCTGAACACCCCGCTGGAGGTCTGCCAGCAACGTGACCCGTCCGGTATCTACGCGGCCAACGTCGAAGGCACCATTCCCGGTGTGTCCTTCCCGTATGAAGCGCCGACCGATGCCGATCTGGTGCTCAACACCGCCGAGCTGGATCTGGAAGGCTGCGTTGAACAGGTGGTTGGCCTGCTGCGTGAGCGCAAGCTGATCTGACCGGTTGTTGAAAGGGGCTCGCCATGACGCCAGCAGATATCGACTTTATGCGGCTGGCGCTCGCCGAAGCCCGGCTGGCTGCCGAACGGGGCGAAGTCCCGGTCGGCGCCGTGCTGGTTCAGGATGGCAAGGTGGTCGGCCGGGGCTTCAACCAGCCGATCACCAGCCATGATCCCAGCGCCCACGCCGAGATGGTTGCCATTCGCCAGGCCGCAACGGCTCTGCAGAACTACCGCCTGCCCGGCACCACCCTGTACGTCACCCTCGAACCCTGCACCATGTGCTCCGGCCTGTTGATCCACAGTCGCATCGCACGTCTGGTCTACGGCGCCAGCGAACCGCGTGCCGGCGCCGTCGCCAGCCGCAGCCAGGTGCTCGATCAGCCGTGGATGAACCACCGCATACAGGTTGAAGGTGGGGTGTTGGCCGAGGAGTGTGGGGCGCTGTTGTCGGCGTTTTTCAGGGTCAGGCGGAAGGCGTAGCCTTCCAGCTGCAAGCCGCAAGCCGCAAGCAAAACCCGTGCGGTGTTGAATCGCGCGGGTTTTTTTATGGTTCTTTGCGGCGTGGCGGTGCGCGCGAGGTGTTTCATCCCGTTCGTCGGCGACCTTCCTGTAGGGCGGACAAAGCCAAAGGCGTGTCCGCGAGGGTGGCATCAAGCCGGCAAAATACGTTGAGCCTCGGCACTTGCGGGAACGCGGCGGCCACGCTGCGCTTAGTCCGCCCTACAACACAGCGCCAGCCCGTAGGGCGGACTAAGCGCAGCGTGTCCGCCGAGGCGGCGTCAAGACGGCACCAGGCTATGACCACCCACTTCGCGGCTGAAGTAGTTTTGCTTTTAGCTTGCAGCTTGCAGCTTGCAGCTGTGTAGCGCAGCGCGGAGCGCTGCGCTACACCCCATCCGGCAACTGCTCGAGAATCCCCGGTGCGTGGTATTGCTCGGCGGGTTGCTGGCGGGATTCGGATTGGGGTTGGGTGACCCATTGCAGGATGTCGTAGTAGCGACGGATGTTCTGCACGTAGTGCACCGGTTCAGAGCCGCGGGCGTAGCCGTAGCGGGTCTTGCTGTACCACTGCTTCTTTTGCAGCAGTGGCAGAAAATCCTTCACATCAATCCAGCGGTTCGGGTCGCGGCCACCCTCGGCGGTGAGTTTGCGTGCGTCATCGAGGTGGCCAAGGCCGACGTTATAGGCGGCCAGCGCGAACCAGGTGCGGTCCGGCTCCGGAATGTCCGCGGGAATCTGGTCGCGTACCCAGATCAGGTAGCGGGCGCCGCCGTTGATGCTTTGCTGCGGATCAACCCGGTTGGTGACGCCGACAAACTTGGCGGTCGGCAGGGTCAGCATCATCAGGCCACGTACGCCGGTTGCCGAGCGGGCGTCCGGATCCCACAGCGACTCCTGGTAGCTCATGGCGGCCAGCAGCCGCCAGTCCAAACCGTTCTGATCGCCGGCCTGGCGCAGATAGGTCTCGTAGCGCGGCAGGCGGGTCTGCATGTGGGTGGCGAAGGCGCGGGCACCGACGTAATCGAGTACGTCCGAGTGGCCGTAGAAGCGCTCGATCAACTGGTCCAGCGTGCCGTCGTCCTTGATCGCGGCGAAGAAGCCATTAACCGCATCCAGCAGCGTGGTATCGGTATATTCGCGCAGCGCCCAGGCCATCGGCTGGCCATCACCGAGGTCAAAGGCCACGCTGACCGCCGGATAGAACGCCTGATTGACCACCAGTTCGTTGGAGTAGACCACCGCGCTGTCGATCTCGCCGTCGTTGACCATGCGCAGCAGGTCGACGACTTCCACGTTGTCGGATTCTTCGAAGGTCAGCTCCGGGTGGCTGGCCTGCAGCTCCCGTAACTGGTCAGCCAGGGTGCTGCCCTTGAGTACCATCAGACGCTTGTCGTACAGATCTTCAATGCTGCGCGGTTTGCGACTGCCGCGGCGGTAGACGACCTGAGGGATGACGTCGAGATACGGCGTGGCAAACCGGACCTGTTCGCTGCGCGCCGGGTTGACCGTCAGCCCGGCTGCAGCCAGCTGCGGGCCGTCGGCATCAGCAAGCTGGTGGTAAAGGCTGTCCACGGTGTCGGCGGTCTGCATGTCCAGTGACACGCCCAGGCTGTCGGCAAAGCGCTTGGCCAGCTCATACTCAAGACCGGTATCACCGTTACGATCCTGGTAGTAGGTGGTAGGCGTATTGCGGGTGATCACCCGCAGTGAACCAGCCTCCTGAATCTGCTCCAGTTGACTGCTTTGCTCACAGGCGGCCAGCAGAACAGCGCAGAGCGCGGTGGCCAGAGCCTTGAAACGGGGAGGGTGAAAGGCTGGTCGATGCATGGCGCCAGTATAGGCAAAAGCGCGGTGCGGCAATAGTCGCCAGTGCAGTCGGCACGGCTGGTCGGCCTGCTGCGCACGGCATGGCCCAACCGGCCCGCTTGGGGTATCCTATGCGCCTCTTTTTTCCCACTGTTCGCATCCCGAGGCCGATACCGACATGCATATCCTGCGTGGAGCCCCAGCCCTTTCCGATTTTCGTCGTACCAAGTTGCTCGCCAGGCTGCAAGGCCGCCTTGCCGGAGTGACCGGGGTTTACGCCGAGTTCATGCATTTCGCCGAGCTGAGCAGCGAGCTGGACGAGCAATCCGCGCAGGTGCTTGATCGTCTGCTGCGCTACGGTCCGTCCGTGCCGGTTGAAGAGCCGGCCGGCGAGCTGGTGCTGGTAGTGCCGCGTTTTGGCACTATCTCTCCCTGGTCCAGCAAGGCGACCGATATCGCCCGCAACTGCGGTCTGAGTCAGGTGCTGCGTCTGGAGCGCGGTATCGCCTATTACGTCACTGGCCAGCTGTCTGCTGATGACCGCACGACGCTGAAAGCCGAGCTGCACGACCGCATGACCGAGCTGGCGCTGGACGATCTGCAGGCCGCTGCGCCGCTGTTTGCCCACACCGAGCCCAAGCCGTTCCAGCGTGTCGACATTCTGGCCGGTGGCCGTGCCGCCCTGGTTGAAGCCAACAGCAGCCTGGGTCTGGCACTGGCCGAAGACGAGATCGACTATCTGGTCGAGAGTTTCACCGGCCTTGGTCGCAACCCGAGCGACGTCGAGCTGATGATGTTCGCCCAGGCCAACTCCGAGCACTGCCGTCACAAGATCTTCAATGCCAGCTGGGATATCGACGGTCAGGCGCAGGACAAGAGCCTGTTCGGCATGATCAAGAGCACCTATCAGATGCACAGCGAAGGCGTGCTGTCTGCCTATAAGGACAACGCCGCGGTAATCGAAGGTTTCACCGCCGGCCGTTTCTTCCCGGTGCCGGGCAGTAATGAGTACCGCGCTCATGAAGAGCCGGTGCACATCCTGATGAAGGTGGAAACCCACAATCACCCGACCGCTATTGCCCCGTTCCCGGGCGCGTCTACCGGTTCTGGTGGCGAGATTCGTGACGAAGGTGCTACCGGTATCGGCGGCAAGCCGAAGGCCGGCCTGACCGGGTTTACCGTGTCCAACCTGCGTATTCCGGGCTTCGTTCAGCCGTGGGAAGAAGACAACGGCAAGCCGTCGCGCATCGTGACGCCGCTGCAGATCATGATCGAAGGCCCGCTCGGCGGCGCTGCGTTCAACAACGAATTCGGTCGTCCGAACCTGAACGGTTACTTCCGTACCTTCGAGACCACCATCGACTCGCCCCGTGGCCCGGAAACCCGTGGTTACCACAAGCCGATCATGATCGCTGGTGGCATGGGCAACATTCGTGCGACCCACGTCGAGAAGTCTGACATTCCGGTTGGCGCCAAGCTGATCGTGCTGGGCGGCCCGGCGATGCTGATTGGTCTGGGCGGCGGCGCGGCGTCTTCCATGGCCACCGGTGCCAGCGCCGAGGATCTGGACTTTGCCTCCGTGCAGCGTGAGAACCCGGAAATGGAACGCCGCTGTCAGGAGGTCATCGACCGCTGCTGGCAGCTGGGTGACAAGAACCCGATCGCCTTTATCCACGACGTGGGCGCGGGCGGCCTGTCCAATGCCTTCCCGGAGCTGGTCAACGACGGTGGTCGCGGCGGCCGTTTCGAGCTGCGCAATGTACCGAACGACGAGCCGGGCATGAGCCCGCTGGAAATCTGGTCCAACGAATCCCAGGAACGCTACGTGATGGCCGTGCCGAACGCCGATTTCGAGCGTTTCGAAGCCATCTGCCAGCGTGAGCGTTGCCCCTTCGCCGTGGTTGGTGAAGCGACTGAAGAGCAACTGCTGCTGCTCAACGACAGCCACTTCGACAACCAGCCGGTCGATATGCCGCTCTCGGTTCTGCTCGGCAAGCCGCCGCGCATGCACCGCAGCGTCGAGCGCGAAGCCGAGCAGGGCGACGACTTCAGCGCCAACGAGCTGAACCTGAACGATGCCGCCGAGCGCGTACTGCGCCTGCCGGCGGTAGCCAGCAAACAGTTCCTGATCACCATCGGCGACCGCAGCATCACCGGTATGGTCACCCGCGACCAGATGGTCGGCCCCTGGCAGGTGCCGGTGGCTGACTGTGCCGTCACCTCCACCAGCTTCGACGTCAACACCGGTGAAGCCATGGCCATGGGTGAGCGCACGCCGCTGGCGCTGCTCAACGCCCCGGCCTCCGGGCGCATGGCGGTTGCCGAGACCGTGACCAACCTGGCTGCCGCGCGTATCGCCAAGCTGTCCGACATCAAACTGTCGGCCAACTGGATGTCTGCTGCCGGTCACCCGGGTGAAGACGCGCGCCTGTACGACACCGTCAAGGCAGTCGGCATGGAGCTGTGCCCCGAGCTGGGCATCACCATTCCGGTCGGCAAGGACTCCATGTCCATGAAGACCCGCTGGGATGAAGCCGGCAAGGAGAAGTCGGTTACCTCGCCGCTGTCGCTGATCGTTACCGGTTTTGCCCCGGTACAGGACGTGCGCGCCACCCTGACCCCGCAACTGCGTCTGGATCATGGCGCAACCGATCTGATCCTGATTGATCTGGGCCGTGGCCAGAACCGTCTGGGCGGCTCGGCGCTGGCGCAGGTCTACAACAAGATCGGCCAGCAGGTGCCGGATCTGGACGATGCCGAAGACCTCAAGGCCTTCTTTGCCGTGATCCAGGGCCTGAACCAGGACGAGCTGCTGCTTGCCTACCACGACCGCTCCGACGGTGGCCTGTTCACCACTCTGACCGAGATGGCCTTTGCCGCCCGCTGTGGCCTGAACATCAACCTCGACGTACTGGCACAAGACGCCAGCACACTGGCCGAGGTGCTGTTCAACGAAGAACTGGGCGCGGTCATTCAGGTATCCCAGGACGACACCGAGGAAGTGCTGGCGCAGCTGTCTGCCGCCGGTCTGGGTGACTGCAGCGCGGTGATCGGCCAGCCGAGCAGCGAGCAGAGCATTCGCTTCGAGTTCAACGGCAAACCGGTGCTGGAGAACACCCGCGCGGTCTGGCAACAGGCCTGGAGCGAAACCAGCTGGCAGATTCAGCGCCTGCGTGACAACGCCGAGTGCGCCGATCAGGAATTCGAGAACATCGCCGACGACGCCAACCCGGGTCTGCACGCGCTGCTCAGCTTCGACATCAACGACGACGTTGCCGCACCGCTCATCAGCAATGGGGTGCGCCCGCGTGTCGCCATTCTGCGTGAGCAGGGTGTCAACGGTCAGGTCGAGATGGCGGCAGCCTTCAACCGCGCCGGTTTCAGCGCGGTCGACGTGCACATGAGCGACATCCTCAGCGGCCGCGTTGACCTGACCGACTTCCGCGGTCTGGTCGCCTGCGGCGGCTTCTCCTACGGCGACGTCCTCGGCGCCGGTGAGGGCTGGGCCAAGTCGATCCTGTTCAACAGCATCGCCCGTGAAGCTTTCACCGCGTTCTTTGCCCGCCCGGACACCTTCGCCCTGGGCGTGTGCAACGGCTGCCAGATGCTCTCCAACCTGCGTGAGCTGATCCCGGGCAGCGACCACTGGCCGCGCTTTGTGCGCAACCGTTCCGAGCAGTTCGAGGCGCGGGTTGCCATGGTTGAAGTCCAGCCCTCGCCGTCGATCTTCCTCAGTGGCATGGTTGGCAGCCGCCTGCCGATTGCCATCGCCCACGGTGAAGGTCACGCCGAGTTCGCCAGCAGCGCCGCCGTTGATGCCTGTGAAGCCGCCAACGCGGTTGCCCTGCGCTACGTCGACAACCGTGGCCGCATGACCGAGCGCTACCCGGCCAACCCGAACGGCTCGCCGCGCGGCATCACCGGCCTGACCACCCGCGACGGTCGCGTCACCATCATGATGCCGCACCCCGAACGCGTGTTCCGCGCCGTGCAGAACTCCTGGCATCCGGATGACTGGAGCGAGGATGGCGGCTGGATGCGCATGTTCCGCAACGCCCGTGTGTGGGTCGGCTAAACGACCGCTGCGCTATCAGCAACCCCGCAACAACCCCGGCCCCGCGCCGGGGTTGTTCGTTTAAACAGAGTTGTTTTGACGTTGTGAATGCGGCCAGATACACCTGCGCCCTACCGTAGGGGCGCAGCATGCTGCGCCCGAGCGGCGTCTAACAGCCGCGCAGCGTTTCGGGGGATAGACAGCCCATTGCGCCCTGCAATAGTCTTGAAGCAGGAAACGGATTGCCCGGCTAAGCCAAAGGCCTACCCGAGCAGACTTTGCACCCCGGCAAAGGCATTACCAAGGACATGGGTATAAATCTGCGTAGTACGCACATCGGCATGCCCCAGCAGCGTCTGCACCGCATTGACATGCAGATGGTGCCGCACGATGTTGCCCTCATCGTCAGCACACAACCCCTGCGAGGGGAACAGCCACTGCCACTCAAGCGACCGCGCCGCGTTAGGGTATTTACGCCGGAGCGCGTAGGGCAGGCTCGCGTCGCACTGGTAAAACGCATCCTGCTTGCGCCAGGCACGCTGGATGCGCGCTCTGCGTTCACGCAGCGGCTCGATCAGCGACGTCGGCAGCAGCGTGGTGCGGTCCTTGTCCCCTTTGCCGCTGCGCACCGTGATGATCTGGCGGTCGAAGTCGATGTCTTTGATACGCAGCCGACAGGCTTCAACAACACGCAGCCCCGAACCGTACATCAGCGACGCGATCAGCTTGTGAGGCTCCTGCAGCAGGGCGATGATCTGGGTTGCTTCACCGTGCGTCAGCACTGTCGGGATACGTGCAGGGCGCTTCGCCCGCACTGTGTCACCGATATCACCCAGTGGCCGATCAAGCACCTTCCCGTAAAGAAACACCAGAGCATTAAGTGCCTGATTCTGCGTAGCGGCAGTCACATGCCGGCTGACAGCCAGCCAGGTCAAAAAAGCGCTGACCTCGGCAGGCCCCATTTCCAGAGGGTGACGCATCTGGTGATAACGCAGGAAGTAGCGTATCCAGTACCAATAGGTCTTCTCGGTGCGAATGCTGTAGTGATTCACCCTGATGACGTTACGAAACTGCTCGTGCAGGCGTGGCTTGGCTGGTGTGGTGTCCATATCGCATCAATGCTGTATGTTTGTACAGTATTATTGGTTGCGCAAAAAGAGGAAGTCAAGCGAATACAGATGGTATGCGGCGACAACAATCTAACCAATTGTTTTAAAGAGAATTTTTAGTTGTTTGATAACCTGGGCGAGACGTTGTTATGAAGAAGTCACGAATATGCAGTCATAAAGCCGTCGGTCCACTCAACTGTTATGGCAAAAGGATAGCTCGATCGTGATACTTGATGATCTTATTGCAAACATAAATAGTATTTTGAATAGGATAACCATTTCCAAGTTAAACGCTTATGCATATACGCAAAATCAGCTGCATTTGGTGAATGTATCCAACGATCAGAATTACCAAAGAACATTTAATGGGTTTTATCGTGTCAGGCTGCCAATTACAGCAGCTTACGCAACCTATTACGCACTGATCGAGCAAAACAAAAATAACCAAAACCCATCGCTTCAATTAATCTTAGATACCCTCTTTAACGCTACGGGCCGTGTGGAAACGTCGTTCGGTTCAAAATTGCTCGCAACAGTGAATCCTAATGTTGCTCCATTGGATAGTGTTGTTCTTGGGCATTTGGGGTTGAGGTTGCCAACGTCCTCTGGGCAGTCGAGTAATGCAAGAATACTGCAATGCGTTAATGTTCATAATAATCTGGTCATGTGCATGAACACACTAATAACGCTGCCACAGTTTCAAACGTTAAGGTCACAATTCCAAAATAGATTTCCGGGGTATCATTTTACTGATGTTAAAATACTTGATTTATTGCTTTGGCAATATCGGCCATAACAAGTCAAAGCACTCGGACGCAGCACAGCTGCGCCGGTGATTGAGGCGTTAGGGAATCGCTGATCAATTCAGATTTGCGCATTACCGGTGTCGATCAACTGAATTTTTGATGCAGCGAACCTGTTCTTGGCGACATTGCTCCGCAAATCGCCTTCAACTCTGGCCATTTTGGCCTATTTCCACCCGACT
>NZ_JBSXON010000055.1:0-3520 GCF_056859475.1 Halopseudomonas sp. L-58 | reverse complement strand
CGGTTATACGGCGCTTCCAGCTTGGCCAAGATGGCTTCGCGCCGCTCGGGGGAATACTTCATGGGAACCTTCTCTCTGCCCCAGGTTGGAGATTCAAACTCTAACATCTGTAGAGGTTCCAACTATTCTGACAGCGGGGGGGAGCCTGTTTGATGAAACGCTCGAAATGCTCTATCCGGACTCTGCTTTTAGCCACTGCACGGCCCACGGCTTGCATTTCATGGACCAGATTTACAGCGTCGAGTTGGTGTAATTTTCGGCCAATCAGTTCTTCGCATCCAATCGAGGCCAGTCCTTGACTCGTCAGGTCGACGTTGTACCGAGCATAGGAGAACAATGGCGGCCTGAGGGCGCTGCCCTGCCGTTCGATCATGTCACCCAATTCAAGATCTAGAGCGTCACCTGCGACGCATTTACCAAAGGCACGACAAAGCATGTCTTGCTGGTTTGCCGAAGCGAACATCAGCGCTGCCGGTGTCGAGGTCGCTGTGTAGAGCAAGTTCATGCGCCTCGGCGTCAAATCTGGAGCGGAGGCAGGATGCAAACCTGTCCCTACCGACACCAGCAGCATGTCGTCTTCACCAGTTTTCCAGCCAATGCGATAGGCAGGCAGTGTGGCGTTCAGGTATGAGATAAAGGAGGGGTTGTTGTATGGGGTAAGGCCGCCATCGATAAAGACAAAGGGCTTCTCGACCCCAGGAAACTCGATGGTTTCGGGAGCAAAGAATGTTGGTGCAGCAGTGCTAGCGCGCACGATACGCCACAGAGGGAGTTCTAGGTTGCTTCCTTTCCCAGGTTGATTGAATTTAGCGTAAGGGTTGTTGGTCAATAGCCACGGAGAGTCGGTTGTGGCGTTCTTTAGCACCACCATCAACAAAGTTTTCAGTCGATCTGAGCCCAGTGTGGTGCGCTCACCAAAGCGCTCCTTCATCAGAGACTCTAGCTCGCTGTGAACATAACGATGGAACCCCAGACGTTGCCATAGACCCGCACGCTTAAACATTCGTTGACCCGATAAGCTGTACAAGTCACGCAACTCATCGACTTCCATCCCCAGTGACAATCCAGCTGCAACAATTGCTCCAGTACTGCAACCGGATATGAAGTGAAACCAATCCGACAGACGCAATTGGGGATTGCACGTCCTTTGGCGGAGCAGGCGCTCAATCTCTGCGAGAATTTCCACCGCGATGACTCCGCGTATCCCACCCCCATCGATACTCAGCAGGCGCTTCTTGCCCTCGCTACGCACGATACTCTGAATAGCAGAACTCACTTCAGGTTTCCTTTTTCTGTAGTGGTCGCCTGATCAACCGCCATGGGCAGGTACGATGGCCTTCCGCTCAGTGGTGATCAACCACTGCATGTGCTCTCGCGAGAGCTCTAGCCCCGCGACCTCAAAAGTGGCCAAGGCCAGCGCAGTGTCATTGGAATCATTTAATATATTCTCGACACGCTCAAGGTACTTTCTTGCAGATGAATACTGTCCAAAGAGCTCTTGGATTGAGTTATTGTTAGCATTCAGCTCCACTACAGCCCCAAGCACCGGTATAAATCCGGCCAAGAATACGAACAAGTCCTTCCAAGTGGGCTTGAGAAATTCATAAAAAACTGGCGCGTGCGCTAAAATGGGATAGAAAGCAATCACACCAGCACACAACAACATGGGAACAAAGATGCAAATTTTTACTATCTTTTCGTTCCTTAAATGTATTTTATGGAGCCTCTTCTCGGCGCCTTTATAGTATATACTCTGCTCTTTAATCCAATCCTTCAGGGTATCCTCAGGTGGAGAAAATGAGAATCTCGCATCCCCAAGATAACTACTCTGTTTCAATATAGAGGCAACTACCTTCCCCCTAGCATTCCCCTGCGCCGGCAATCGGCGAGCGAGGGAATCATTCCCACATGGCTTTATAAGCCCAGAAGCGAGCCAGAAGAATTCGATACGAAGCGATTCCGCAATCAATCGAGCCAATGCGTAACGAAACTTCGTCTTATTTGGCTTACTGAAAACATACCAAGCGTACCCAAGAGCGAAGATAGCTATATATCCGAACAGCACTGCCCAATGAGATAATAGCTTCGCGTAAACAAGAAACACCCCAGTCATACTTAAAGTAAGCCCAGCCAAAACCTTATGCAGGAACTTGGTCTTTTCCCGCAAACAGATGGCAAGCCCATCGAATTTATGAAAATTATCCGCCAGACGATCTAAATCTCTAGAGCGAAGCCTATATGATTCAGAATTTTTGCATAGATATTCATCACTGGTGGGGTTACATTCGTCCAGATCGAGAGCCAACTCGTTTAGCTGAGAAAAGTGGTCACTAGTACCTGCTGGCAACTCATCCAAAAGACTAAATTCCTGCCCCCCATTTTGAACAACGTAGCCCGCACTAGGAGCCTCAACATATGGCGAGGTTGACTGTCTCCCTGCAGAAATGCAGTACACCGGCAGCGCGTCAGAATTAAAAAGATACCCATCTATGTGCTTACTTAGAGCAGTAACATCTTGGTTTTTTTCCACCCGCAAGATCAATCGCAATGGATCTAAAGCTTGGCCGACCACGAATGCCGTGCCACCCTTTTTCAGAGGAACATTTCCACGATGATCCCAAACCGCAGCCAACAGATCACTCTTGTTAACTAGATAGTCACCAAGGTTGGCATAGCAATCGTCACGCTTGATGGCCGTCGGCAGTTCGATAACTGGCAAGCCCTCGTCGATCAACAGCCTGTGCAGATCGTCAAACGCACCGAGCGCATCACCAGAAAAATCTTGCCGATACTCCGCTAGCGGCATGGGAAAAACCGCTACGGGCGTAATCGGCTTGCCCTCAGCGCGCATAGCCAAGCTAAGGCGAGTGAGAAGCTGGTCAGCACCTTCGGCCAGCCCAGTCATAACTCGGATACCAAGGTGTTCATAACGCGACAAGAGAGACTCTAGCAATGCGCGAAAATCCGCTGAGATCCGGTCATACTCTGCTGAAAGGATATCCCTATGCCCGGTCACCCCGACGCTAATTACAAGAGAAGCGTCCTTCATGCTAGATCCTCGTCAAACTCGTCCTTACGCGTATCACCCGACAGGGCGGCGGCAAATGCTTCCGCTTGCCGCAGCGCATCTACTGCAAAGGGCAACTCCCCATCTGCTTCAAGTTGCCTTGAGCGGTTAACAAGGATCTGGGTCAATGTGGCCTGGCACTCTCTTATGAACTCACCATGCTGACTATCGCGTTTAGGGTACGTCCCCATCGCATGGTTGATAATCTGCTCAGCACCTACAGTTTCGCTGTCGGTCCCAACATCATCTATTCGCCCTTGGTACCAACGCGCTACGCCGAGTGCATACATTGTTCGCGATGCCTCTGGGCTACTGAACCGCCCCGGGTTTCGCGGAGGCTGTTTGGTTTAAGTCAAGCCGCCACCTTGGAAGCCTGACTGGCTAGTTGCCGATAGTAGTTTGCCTCAGCCTCTGCCGGCGGTATATATCCGATGGGTTCGAGCAGTCGCTGGT
>NZ_JBSXON010000054.1:0-12618 GCF_056859475.1 Halopseudomonas sp. L-58 | reverse complement strand
CACAGCGAGGGATAGTCGCCGCGATGCTCTTGCACCATCCGCACGGCTCGTTCACGGACTTCAGGGGAAAACTTGTTTGTCTTGTTCATGGCTTCATCTTCTCAGGAGTTGAAGCCTCCGCGAAACCCGGGGCGGTTCAGTTCGGCGCTGACCGATGACAGCATCGCCGTGCCCGAAGGGCCGCAGGACGGTATTCCGGTGGCCTACGTGCCGGCACGCAACACGCTGTTCCTGTCGCTTGCGCTGGGCTGGGCCGAGGTATTGGGGGCGCGGGAGATTTTTATCGGCGTCAACGCAGTCGATTACTCGGGCTATCCCGATTGCCGGCCGGAGTTTATCGAGGCGTTCGAACGCCTTGCAAATCTGGCCACCCGTGCAGGCATTGAGGGTGAAGGCTTTCATATTCGTGCACCTTTGCAGCACATGAGCAAGGCAGAGATCGTGCAGGCTGGCGCGGCCCTCGGAGTGGATTACAGTAAGACGGTGTCTTGCTATCAGGCCGATGATCAGGGCAGGGCGTGCGGGCGCTGCGACAGTTGCCGGCTGAGGGCGGAAGGGTTCAGGGCAGCCGGCCTGGCCGACCCGACTCGCTACAGCTGATCTTTTTTCACTGGATGCGAAAAAAGTCTTGAGTTCCTCTGATAAATCAGTAATATAGCGCGCGTCCAGCAGGGGTCGTTAGCTCAGTTGGTAGAGCAGTTGGCTTTTAACCAATTGGTCGTAGGTTCGAATCCTACACGACCCACCACTCTGGATCCTTCCCTGGATGTGATCCCCTTATTGTATTTTCTACCCTGGCTCCGGCCCAGGCGTTCGCCTTCGTGCGATTCGGCGCCGCTGGGCAGTTTCGGCAGCCGTGCTACAATGCCGCCCTCCGTTGTTCTCCTGATGGATACAAACCATGTCCCAGATTCCCGAGCGTCTGCTCGTTCAGGCCCACCTGGATGCCAAGGCGCCTGCTCCGCTTAGCGATGCAGAGAAGGCAGACTACAAGGCCCGTATTGCAGCAGCGCTGAAGGCACAGAACGCCGTTCTGGTTGCCCACTACTACACCGACCCCCTGTTGCAGGAGTTGGCCGAGGAGACCGGTGGCTGCGTCTCCGACTCGCTTGAAATGGCCCGGTTTGGTCGTGATCACCCGGCTACCACGCTGATTGTTGCCGGTGTTCGTTTCATGGGTGAGACGGCCAAGATTCTGAGCCCGGAAAAGCGCGTTCTGATGCCGACGCTGGAGGCGACCTGCTCGCTCGATCTGGGATGTCAGATAGACGAGTTTTCCGCGTTCTGTGATCAGCATCCGGACCGCACCGTGGTGGTCTATGCCAATACGTCGGCTGCGGTAAAGGCGCGTGCTGACTGGGTAGTGACGTCCAGCTGTGCGCTGCCGATCGTCGAGCACCTGATGGACAAGGGTGAAAAGATCCTTTGGGCACCCGATCAGCACTTGGGTAACTACATTCAGCGTGAAACCGGTGCAGACATGCTGCTGTGGCAGGGCTCCTGTATCGTTCACGAGGAGTTCAAGGCCAAGGCGCTGGAGGATCTGCGCAAGGTCTATCCCGACGCAGCCGTGCTGGTGCACCCGGAATCTCCGCAATCGGTTGTCGAGATGGCCGATGTGGTTGGTTCGACCAGTCAGTTGATTCAGGCGACGCGTGATCTGCCCAATCCGACCTTTATCGTTGCGACCGATCGCGGCATCTTCTACAAGATGCAGCAGGCTGCGCCGGACAGGCTGTTGATTGAAGCGCCAACGGCGGGCAACGGCGCAACCTGTCGCAGCTGCGCGCACTGCCCGTGGATGGCGATGAACACTCTGCCGCGGGTGCTCGCCAGCCTGGAGCAGGGTACTGATGAGATTCTGGTTGATCCCGAGCTGATTCCGCGTGCGGTGCGCCCGCTGGATCGCATGCTCGACTTTACCCGCCAGGCCAGTCTGGCCGCCAAGGGTAATGCCTGACTGCTCGCCCGCCGCATTATGCGGCGGGCGTTGCCTTCTCCTACAGTGATTCGATCAGCTCACGCTGACGCTGCAGCTCGTTCTGCTGCTCCTTGATGCGTGAGCTGACAACAAAGTTGCCCCCCGCTCGTTGCAACGCCAGGTCAAGTTGCTGGCCGGCCTGCTGCAGGTCGCCGGTCTGCTTGAAGTACTCGGCGCGGGCCAGATGCACGCCCAGGATATTGCCGGCCAGGCCGCGTATTTCTGCCGCCAGGTACCATACGTCCGGATCGCTCTCGCGCTGATTGGCGAGTCTATTGATCGCGCGTTCGGCCGCGGCATACTGCTGCTGTTTCATCAGCAGGTCGGCTTCGGAAAAGGCCAGCGGGAAGTTGTCAGGATAACGTTGCTGCAACCGACGGTTGCGCTCCAGTGCCTGCGCCAGTCTGCCCGCATTGGTGTCGATCTCAATCTGGGCGAGGTTGATCGTCAGGTCATCCGGTGTCGCTTCGAGCAGCGGGGCGAGGGTGCTTGTGGCTTCGCCGTGCTCGCCGCCGCGGCTGAGTGCCAGCGCCAGGCCATAGCGCGCCGCTGCATGCTCGCCGCCGTTATCGTCCAGCAGGGCGCGGAAGCGCTTGGCAGAGAGCCCCGGGCTTTGCTCGTACTTCAGCTGAACCCGGGCACGCATCATCTGGAAGTTGAGTGAATCCGTACGGCCGCTGCCCGCCATCTGTTCGGCGCGGTTGCGGGTATCGGCCATGCGCGACTGGCTGACCGGGTGGGTCAGCAGGAACTCGGGCGGTGTGGTGTCGTAGCGGCTGAGCTGGGCGAGACGCTCGAACATGTCCGGCATTGCTCTGGGGTCGTAGCCTGCCTTTTCCAGATTGAGAATGCCGATGCGGTCGGCTTCCTGTTCATTCTGGCGCGAGAAGCGGCGCTGTTCCTGGATGGCGGCGGCCTGGGTGGTTGCCAGAGCGGCAAAACCAGCGTCCCCGCCGCCGGCGGCGGCCAGCACAATGCTGGCGAGCATGGCGGTCATGAAGGGTACTTGCATGCGCTGTTGCTGCTCGAGGCCGCGGGCGAAGTGGCGCTGCGACAGGTGCGCCAGTTCGTGGGCCAGGACCGAGGCAAACTCGGCTTCGCTGCGGGCATGCAGAAACAGGCCGCCGTTGACGCCCACCACACCGCCAGGCGCGGCAAAGGCGTTCAGTTGCGGGCTGTCAATCAGCACAAAGGCCAGGCGGCGGTCGCTCAGCTGGCTGGTTTCCGCCAGACCACGGGTCAGGTCTTCGACAAAGCTTTTCAGTTGCGGATCATCCAGCGTCGGAACTGCGCCCCTGAGCATGGTCAGCCAGGTCCGGCCGAGCTGGTACTCCTGCTGACGTGACATGATGGACGAGCTGGTGTCGCCAAGCGACGGCAGGTTGAACTCGTCGCCGGCGGGCAGGGCAATGCCGGGCAGGGTCATTGACACTGCAAGCATCATGGCCCGGACGAGCGGTCGGCTGGACATCCTTTTTTGCATCATTTTTGGTGCGTACCCGTGCTGGCAGTTGTCGGAGTGAGAGCCGTCAAGGCTATACTGTGGCCCACTCGCTGTGGAGTCCCTGCATGTCTGTTGAAAACACCCATCTACCCATCGACGTCGAGCTGGACGCCCGCGGTCTGTCTTGTCCGCTGCCCTTGCTCAAGGCAAAGCAATCGTTGAACGGCATGGTAGCAGGCCAGACGCTGCATGTGGTTGCCACTGATGCGGGGTCCCAGCGGGATATTCAACGCTTCGCGGAGCTGTCCGGACATGCATTGCTTGAGTCCCGGGTATTGGACGGCGAATTTCACTATTGGTTGCGTAAAGCAGATTAGGTTCCGATGCTAAAAGTTTTTCGAGGCTGGGTTCAGCGCTATTTCTCCGATGAAGAGGCGGTTGTGCTGGCGGTTGTGCTGGCGCTGGGGTTTGCCATTGTTATCAGTTTCGGTGACAAGCTGGCGCCGTTGCTGACCGGTGTGGTGCTCGCCTATCTGCTGCAGGGGCTGGTATCGCGGCTGCAGCGCTGGCTGCCGCACGGCCTGGCAGTCTGGATTGTGTTTCTGCTGTTTCTCGGCGCGTTGGCGGCGCTGTTCGGCGTGCTGGTGCCACTGGTCTGGAAGCAGATGCTGAATCTGTTCAACGAGCTGCCGGGAATGATCGCCTCCTGGCGTGATCAGCTTCTGCATCTGCCTGAGGAGTATCCGTCGTTCATTTCCGCCGCGCAGATTGAGCGCCTGATGGCCTCGATCAACGGCGAGGTGGGCTCGTTTGGTCAGTGGGCGTTGTCGCAGTCACTGGCGAGCCTGCCGGTCATCGTTACGGTGCTGGTTTATCTGGTGCTGGTACCTATCCTGGTGTTCTTCTTCCTCAAGGACAGCCAGACCATAACCGATTGGGCCGTGAGTCATCTGCCGCGCGAGCGCCGGCTGATGCGCGTCGTCTGGACCGAGATGAACCAGCAGATTGCCAACTACATTCGCGGCAAGGCAGTCGAGATTCTGATCGTCGGGGCGGTGACCTATATCTCGTTTGCGATCCTCGGCGTCAACTACGCGGCGTTGCTGGCGGTGCTGGTGGGCCTGTCGGTGCTGGTGCCGTATATCGGCGCTACGGTGGTAACCATCCCGGTTGCCGTGATTGGTCTGTTCCAGTGGGGGCTCGGTAACGAGTTCATGATGCTGATGATCGTTTACGGCGTGATTCAGGCACTGGACGGCAACGTACTGGTGCCCATTCTGTTCTCCGAAGCGGTCAACCTGCATCCGGTGGCAATTATCGCCGCTGTGCTGATCTTCGGCGGTTTGTGGGGGTTCTGGGGGGTATTCTTTGCGATCCCGCTGGCGACCCTGTTCAAGGCCGTGCTCTACGCCTGGCCACGCGGCATTGAAGCCGCCCATGACATCAAGTCAGAAGAGCTGCCTCGGACCGAGCAGGCCTGAGGCAGCGAACGAGTACCTGACGATCAGCCGAGGGTGCGGACGGCGGCCAGCACCTCGGCCACGTGGCCGGGTACCTTCACCTTGCGCCATTCCTGACGCAACACGCCCTGGGCGTCGATCAGGAAGGTGCTGCGCTCGATTCCCTCGTATTCCTTGCCGTACAGCTTCTTCAGCTTGATTACGTCGAACAGGCGGCATAGCGCCTCGTCCGGGTCGCTGATCAGCTCGAATGGGAACTCATGCTTGGCCTTGAAGTTGGCATGGGTGCGCAGGCTGTCCTTGGATACCCCGTAAATGACGGTGTTGGCCGCTGCAAACTCGGCATGGGCGTCACGAAAGTCCTGGCCCTCGGTGGTGCAGCCGGGGGTGTTGTCCTTGGGGTAGAAATAGATCACAACGTTCTTGCCGGCCAGGCTTGCCGGTGTCACGGTCTGCTCGCCAGTGGCCTGGGCGCTGAAATCCGGTACGGGCTTGTTCAGTTCAACGTGCATGAAAACCTCGTCAGCTAGTCAGTGAAGCGGACGCCAGGGTTCGATCACGGCATCCAGGTTGAGTTCGTCACAGAAGTCCAGAAACTGCTCCCGCAGCCAGCTTAGCTGGGTCTGCACCGGAATGGCGATGGTCAGCGTCAGGTTCAGCATCGCGGTGCCGGTGTGCTGGGCCAGATAGGTGAAGCTGTGCAGCTCCTCGATGTCGATGTTCAGGTGCTGAAAGAAACGGCAAAGTTCACCGACCAGCTCGGGACGCTGGGCCGCCGTTACGAATACGTTGTACGGCAGTGCCTGGGGGCGCTCGTCGATGCTGTGGCTGCGGCTCATGGACAACTGGAAGTGCTCACGCTTGGCCAGCGCCGGCAGCAGCGACTCCAGGCGTGCCAGCGCATCCCAATTGCCGCTGAGCTGAAGCAGCAGAACGGCGCAGGAGCCATGGCGACTCATCCGGCTGCTGACTATCTGGCAGCGGTGCTCGGTGCACAGGCGAGTCAGCAGGCTGGCAAGCGATGTGGTTTCCTGGCCCATGACATGAACGACCAGATATTGCTCGCGGTGACTCGGGGTGCTGGACATTGGGTTCCTCGGGCTGAAAAAAGGGCATCGCCCGTCTGGCGGGCGCAAAGCAAGGGTCTATTGTCACAGCCTGTCGGGAGCGGTTCAACTGCCGCCGCCGATTGGGTTGATGCCCTGTGTCCAGAGGGCTGTCGATCCGTCGCAAGCCTGCGTATTTAATCAGCGCTTCCCTTGTACTGGCCGCAGCGCGAAAGTACCATTGCCGTTTATTGTTTCAAGTGGAGAGTTGCATGATCTCGGGTAGTCTGGTGGCGCTGGTAACACCCATGGATTCCGGCGGGGGCCTCGATTGGCAGGCACTGGAGCGTCTCATCGACTTCCACCTGGAGAAGGGCACCGATGGCATCGTTGCAGTCGGTACCTCCGGCGAGTCTGCAACCCTCGATATGGCCGAGCACAAGGAAGCCATTCGTCGGGTGGTACAGCAGGTGGCCGGCCGCATTCCCGTGATCGCCGGTACCGGTGCCAACTCTACGCGCGAAGCCGTCGAGCTGACCGAAGCCGCACGCAGTGTGGGCGCTGATGCCGCATTGCTGGTGACGCCCTACTACAACAAGCCGACCCAGGAAGGCCTGTACCTGCATCACAAGCATATCGCCGAAACCGTGGCTATCCCGCAGATTCTCTACAATGTGCCCAGTCGAACGGCCTGTGACATGTTGCCGGAAACCGTCGAGCGCCTGTCTGCCATCAGTAATATCGTGGGCATCAAGGAAGCGACCGGTGACCTGCAGCGCGCCCGTGAGGTGATTGAGCGGGTCGATGGTCGTATGGCGGTCTACTCGGGCGACGACGCAACTGCCGTAGAGCTCATTCTGATGGGCGGCAAGGGCAACATTTCGGTTACTGCCAACGTCGCACCGCAACAGATGCATGAATTATGCGCTGCTGCCCTGCGCGGCGACGAGCAGACTGCCCGTCGTCTCAATGAAGCCTTGATGCCGTTGCACAAGGCACTGTTTATCGAATCCAATCCGATTCCGGTCAAGTGGGCGTTGATGGAAATGGGCCTGATCGCCGATGGCATTCGTTTGCCTCTGACGCCGCTCAGTGCTCGCTGCCATGACGCCGTGCACGGCGCTCTGCGCCAATGCGGGATGCTGTAATCTAACCGGGAAGACCTGTTGACCAAGGAAACGTTTATGAAGCCTGTGCTGAGTGCACTGACTCTGGGGGTATTGGCCAGCCTGAGTGGCTGTGGGTATCTGATGGGCGATAACGGATTTTTCCGTGATCGTGGCAGTGACTATCAGCAGGCCGAGGTCGCACCGCGGATGACTATCCCGGCAGATCTGCAAACGCGCTCCATTGGCGATCTGCTGCCGGTGCCGGGCCAGGTGACGGCTGCACCGGCCGGAGAGGACGGTTTTGAAACGCCGCGCCCACGCCCGATGCTGGCCAGCGCCGACAGCTCGGCCTTTGCACTGCAGCAGCAGGGCAGCTCACGCTGGCTGGTGGCTCAGCTGCCTGCCAACGAAGTCTGGCCGCTGCTGGCCCGCTTCTGGTCCGATTACCGGGTGCCCATGGCCGAGCAGGACGCTGCGCTCAGCGAGTTCTCCACCGAGTGGGTCAACTTCGGCGAGGCTGCCGGTAATCCGCTGGTGCGCCGCCTGATGCCGCTGCTTGAGGAAGGCCGTCGTGTCGAAGGTGAGGAGCAACGCTTCCGTGTTCGCCTGGAGCCGGGCGTCAACGCCGGCGCCAGCGAGATCAAGGTGATCCACCAGAACCGGGATATTGGCGACAGTGACAGCCAGTGGCCGGCGCGTTCCGATAACCCCAACTTCGAGCGTGGTCTGCTGGCCGAGCTGGAAACCTATCTCAACCAGAGCGTGAGCGCTGGCGGCAGTGCTCTGGTCTCGAGCATCATCAACAGTGGTCCGGTTGAGAACAGCCTCGAGCAGGACGGCGCGGGCAACAGCATCCTGTACATCAGCGCCGACTTTAACCGCGCCTGGGCCGACGTTGGCGAGGCTCTGGCTCGCGCCGATGTGCTTGTGACCGACTACAATCGCAGCTCCGGTGTCTACTATGTCGACCTGGATCGGACCCGCTCCGAGAAGGAAGAGCCGGGCTTCTTCGCCCGCTGGTTTGGTGGTGACGATGAAGCCGAGCAACAGGTAGCTGACGAGAATCAGCTGCAGGTGCGCCTGACTCCATCCTCCAACCGGATTGAAGTCAGTGTCGATGCGGGCATTGAAAAAGCGGCAGATTCGGCACGCGCGCGTGACCTGTTGGAGCGTATTCAGCGCGGCTTGAACGAGGGGTCCAACGGCGGTGCGCTATTGCTCCCTCGGTAGTGGCAGTCGTGGTAACGGTACCCTGATTGAACAGGGTGCCACTCGGGTGCTGGTGGATTGCGGTTTCAGTCTGCGGGCCACCGAGCAGCGCCTGGCTGAGGCCGGTCTGAGGGGCGACCAACTGAGCGCCATTGTTGTCACCCACGAGCACAGCGATCATATTCAGGGCGTCGGCAAGCTGGCACGCCGCTATGGCTTGCCGGTATACCTTACCCCCGGTACCGGCTTTGAGCTGCGCGAAGAGGGCCTGGATCTGCGCTGGGTCGATCTGCACGGGCGCTTCGAGATTGGCGATCTGGAGATTACCCCGGTGGCCGTGCCCCACGATGCGCGTGAACCCTGTCAGTACATCTTCGACGACGGCCGGCGGCGCTTCGGCGTGCTGACCGATACTGGCACCATCACCCCCTGGATCGTTGAACATTACGCCGATCTGGATGCGCTTTTTCTCGAAGCCAACTATGATCCGCACATGCTGTCGGTCGGCCCCTATCCGGCCTTCCTGAAAGCGCGTGTAGGCGGTGATCTGGGCCACCTGAGCAATCAGCAGGCGGCCGGCTTTGTGCGCATTGCCGGCGGCCGCGAGCGATTGCAGCATATTGCCGTGGCCCATATCAGCGAAAAGAACAATCGGCCCGAGCTCGCTCTGGCCGCCATGCAGGAAGCCCTGACCGGTTGGTCCGGCAACCTGCTTATGGCACATCAGAATCAAGGGCTGCCCTGGCAGACCATCGAGTAACACCCATCACCATGTTGCGGACAGCGGGAGCCGATAATGGAAAAACGTAACGAACTCTATCGTGGTAAAGCCAAGTCGGTGTACACCACCGATGACCCGGATCGCCTGGTCCTGTTGTTCCGCAACGACACCTCCGCCTTTGATGGGAAGAAGATCGAACAGCTTGATCGCAAGGGCATGGTCAACAACCGCTTCAACGCGTTCATTATGCAGAAGCTGGAAGAAGCGGGTATTCCGACCCAGTTTGACGCACTGCTGTCTGACAACGAGTGCCTGGTCAAGAAGCTCGACATGATCCCGGTCGAGTGCGTCGTGCGTAACTTCGCCGCCGGCAGCCTGGTGAAGCGCCTGGGTGTGGAAGAGGGCATGGCGCTGACGCCGCCGACCTTCGAACTGTTCCTGAAAGACGACGCCAAGGGCGACCCCTTCATCAACCAGTCGCACGTTGTCACCTTCGGCTGGGCGACCGCCGAACAGTTGGCGCGCATGCAGGAACTGACCCTGAAGATCAACGACATCCTCAAGGGCTTGTTTGACGCTGCCGGCCTGCTGCTGGTCGACTTCAAACTGGAATTCGGCCTGTTCAAGGGCGAAATCGTCCTGGGTGATGAGTTCAGCCCGGACGGCTGCCGCCTGTGGGACAAGGAAACCCGCAAGAAGATGGACAAGGACCGCTTCCGCCAGGGCCTTGGCGGCGTGATCGAAGCCTACGAAGAAGTTGCGCATCGCCTGGGCGTACCGCTGCCGTAAGGCTTCCGTCCTGACCGCGAATGCTGGTAAGATGCGCGCCGACTTGGAGAGTTGCCAGAGTGGTCGAATGGGACGGATTCGAAATCCGTTGTACGGGTAACCGTACCCAGGGTTCGAATCCCTGACTCTCCGCCAATAAACAAAACGCCCAGCTCAGCTGGGCGTTTTTGTTTATCCGGTGAGCTCTCGGTGAGAACCCTCGTTCGACCGAGCCTGCAACGCAGGCGAGGAACGCCGGAGCGCAGCGACGGCGGCCCCTCGAAGAGGGGTGAGGCGCGCAGCGCCGAATAATCCCTGACGAAGTCTCAGAAGGCACAGTTCTCCGACTAGCTGGGTGCTTTTTGTTTATCCGGCGAGCTCTCGGTGAGAACCCTCGTTCGACCGAGCCTGCAAGCTATACCTGCCATCTCAAGGCGGGGCGGCGTCAGCTTTGCAGCTCGCTGGCCGTCGCCGTGATGGTGCAGGGGCGCTCGGGCAGGCTGCGCGGGAATGCCGAGAGTGGCACCGGCGCGGATATCAGATAGCCTTGTACCTCGTTGCAGCCGGTGGCGCAGATAGCATTGAGCTGCTCGGCGGTTTCAACGCCTTCGCAGACCGTGCGCTTGCCGAGGGTAATGGCCAGCTCAGTAACCATCCGCACGATGGCCTGGGCATCCTGTCGGGTCAGCAATTCGGTAATGAATGAGCGGTCGATCTTCAGGGTGTCGAACGGAAAGCAGCGCAAGTACGACAAAGACGAGTAGCCAGTACCGAAATCGTCCAGTGCCAGTCTTACGCCGGTCTCACGGATGGCGTGGAGCGTGGCCAGCGCCTGATCCGGGTCATCGAGAATCACCGACTCGGTGAGCTCCAGTTCAAGCCGCTGCGGGGCGAGCTGGTAGCGTTGCAGCAGGGTCTTGAGGCCCTCAAGAAAATGCCCGAACTGTACCTGCATCGCCGAGACATTGACTGAAATGGTCAGCCCTTGCAGCTCATTGACTGCAGCCCGGCAAGCCTCCTCAAGTACCCACTGGCCCAGACCGTCAATCAGACCGCACTGTTCGGCAATGGGAATGAACTCGTCCGGTCCGACTCTGCCCAGCTCGGGATGGCTCCAGCGAATCAGTGCCTCGGCGCCGACAATCTCCCAATTCGCGAGATCAACCTTTGGTTGCCAGTGAACCTGAATCTGTCCCCGCTCAATGGCGTGTCGCAAACCCTCTTCAATGGCCAGTCTGCGCCGGCTGCGCTCGCCCATTTCTTCGGAGTAGAGCGACCAGCAGCCCCTGCCCGCAGACTTTGCTGTGTAGAGAGCCATATCCGATTGCACCATCAGATCATCCAGATGAGGACCGCCCGGCGGACGCACGCTGATACCGATGCTGGCGCCAACGCGAAACTCTCGCTCAGCGACGGTGATAGGGTTACTGAGGTTGCTGATCAGCTTCTGGGCCAGGGCGGTGATCTCTGTGCTGCTCTCAAACTGCCAGACCACCAGGGCGAATTCATCGCCGCCGAGGCGGGCGACCAGCATGTTTTCGCCGGCGCAACCGAGCAGGCGGCGGGCGATGACCTGGAGCAGGGCGTCGCCGGTACTGTGGCCGTGGTTGTCGTTGATGCTCTTGAAACGGTCCAGGTCGACCGACAGCAGGGCCAGTGACTGATCGCGCTTGACCAGTGCACTGATGGTGTCGCGCAGCTTGAAGCGGTTGGCCAGGCCGGTCAGCGAGTCGGTGTGGGCCAGGGTTTGCAGCATGCGTTCGTTGTTGACCTTGTCGGTCACGTCGCTGACGATGCCACGCCGTCCGACAAAGCGACCTTGATCATCCAGAAGAATTTTGCCCGTCAAGGCCAGGTGGCGCACTCCGCGGCGACCTTGCAAGCTGAGCGGCAGTGCACGGAAGTTCTGGCGACATTCAATCAGTTCGGTGCCTTGCTTCTTCAACTCAGCGCAGCGATCACTCAGCAGCTCCACGAAGCGTTTTTCCCGGTGCTCATTGGGCGCCAGTTCAAGCAGTTCGGTCAGCCGCGGCGACACGTGGTTGAGCATGCCATCGGCGTCTGTTTCCCACAGCGCGTCACCGGCATCCAGCTCGAAGTCCTGAAGCAGCACCGAGAGCATTTCGCCCTGGCGTGCAGCTTTGCGCTGAGCATTGATCAGGTCGGTTGATTTTCGCCACGACAGCAGCGCACCGATGACTACCATCGGCGAGTAGAGTGACAGCAGCAGGGCGAAAGCAAAGAAGTGAGTTTGACCGGTAAACAGCAGGCCGATCAGGGAGGCCAGCGTGTATATGCCGACATAGATGATGCTGGCACGTGGCAGCGGGCTGAGAACAAACCCGCCGGCGCCGATCATTCCTGTTACCAGTGTCGAGATGGTCATCTGCTGCAAGCCACCACTGGTTGGGAACCACAGGATGATCATCACACCCCAGATACCGGACAACCCCGCCGCGTGAAGAGTAGAGCGCTTTATTCGACGTACGCGGGAGGTTACAAGCCCCTCATCCGGCATTCGCCACCAGCTCACACAGGCGAGCAGACAGGCCAGTGCAAGAGCACAAAACCAGACCCATAGCGCGGCTGGAATATCGGGTGAGTAGCTAAGGATGGTCTGAAGTAGTTGTGTATTTCTGGCTGAGTTCAGCCCCTGCCGATTTTAAAAGCGGCAAATCGATCAAACACCCTCAGATCACCCGCTTATTTCTGTGTTTTTAGCCGCCCCGAGCACTTCGGGGCAGCCATTTTCCACATTACAGGCGCACCTCTCCTGCATTCGCCAGTAAATGTCGGCGCGCCATCCACAGGTTCGACAGAGCGAACAGTGTCACCAGTTGCGCCGTGTTTTTGGCCAAGCCGCGAAAGCGCACCTTGGTG